>DASUPH010000147.1:0-4791 GCA_036276275.1 Candidatus Limnocylindrales bacterium | reverse complement strand
GGCCTCACCCGGCGCGCCGCCGGGCTCGACCTCGATCCCGACACGATCGACGATTGGGTCGATGGCCGTCTCGCCCGGCTCCGTGCTGCCACCACCCTCGACCAGCTGGGTGGGGAGTCCGACGTCGTGATCGAGGCGGCCCTCGAGTCGCTCGAGCTGAAGCGGACGATCTTCGCGACCCTCGACGCCGCGGCGCCTCCGGCGACGATCCTGGCGACGAACACGAGCGCCCTCTCGATTGCGTCGATCGCCTCGGCCACGACCCGGCCCGGGCGCGTCGTCGGGCTCCACTTCTTCAACCCGGCACCGCTGATGGCGCTCGTCGAGGTTGTCGCCGGGCAGGCGACCGATCCGGCCGTCGTCGAGGCCGCGGTGGCCCTGGTCGAACGGTGGGGGAAGACGCCGGTCCGATCGACCGACGCGCCCGGCTTCATCGTCAACCGCGTCAACCGGCCGTTCACGATCCAGGCCCTCCGGATGCTGGAGGCGGGCGAGGCGACCGTCGAGCAGATCGACGCTGCCGTTCGAGCGGCGGACTTTCCGTTGGGCCCGTTCGAACTCATGGACCTGGCCGGGCTCGACGTCAACCTCGCCGCCGCTCGCGGCGTGTGGGACGGACTCGGCCGGCCCGATCGGCTCGCGCCGTCACCGATCCAGGAGCGACTCGTCGCGGACGAGCGGCTGGGTCGCAAGAGCGGCCAGGGGTTCTATCGATACGAGAATGGCCGGCGGGTCGCCGTGTCGGACGAGTTCGCCGGTCCACCGACGGCCGCCACGCCGGACGCGATCCGCGATCGGATCCTGGCGGAGCTCGACGCGGAGGCGCGGCGTGCCGTCGACGAGGGCATCGCATCCGCGGCCGACATCGATCTCGCCCTCCGCCTCGGAGCCGGGCACCCCCAAGGTCCGTTCGAGCGCCGCGACGCGGGGAGCTGAAGGCTCAGGCGGACCGGACCGACCCGATCGGCACGCCGTGCTCGCGGAGATGGAGGGTCAGGTCGACGATCGTCTTCAGGACCACGAGGACGATCAGGGCACCGATCGGGCTGCCGATCGTGAGGCTGACGAACGCTCCCAGGAGGATCGCCATGTGCAGGATCACGAGCCGGCCGTAGGGGGCGAACATCTGGCGTCCGGCGGAGATGCGGAGGTACTCGCGGCGTCCGAGGAAGTTGATGACGAACGACGCGCCGTGGCTGATCGCCAGCCCGAGCGCGCCCCATGCGACCGCCGACAGGTCCGGGCCGCGCGCGCCCGCGGTGACGGCCGTGTCGATCGGGCCCGGGAACACCCCGCCGAAGCCGTCGGGGCCCACGGGCTGGATCGCACCGGCGCCGGATCCCCCACCCGTGAGCGCCGCGAATGCCGACAGGCTGAAGACGAACACGCCGTGGACGACCCAGAAGATGCCGTAGTGGATCAGGAAGAACACGACCATGCCGGCCCTCGATGTCGACACCCGGCCGTTGATCCGGAGTTCCCCCTCCGACGGGTCCGGCTGTCCGCGGGCCAGCAGCATCTTCGGGACGTTCAGGATCCCGACGATCCCGTTCTCGACCCAGTAAAGGACGAGGAGCGTCGCCACGTTCCAGCCCCAGAACACGACGCCGATCAGCGGGATGACGTTGAAGGCGACGAGAACGAGCGCCGACGACGTCGTCGAGGTGGCACGAGCGAGGCGAATGGCGCTGGCGATCACGACGCGATCATGCCAGATGGCCTGTGGCCCGAACGTCACCGGTGGACCCGGCCGTCGGCAGCCGTCGCCCTACAATCGGCTCATGGCCCGGGACACGCACCGTCCGCTTCGCGACGCATGGATCGTCGAGGCCGTCCGGACTCCGATCGGTCGCTATGGCGGCGCGCTCGCGTCGGTTCGACCGGACGATCTCGCGGCAGCTGCGATCCGGGCCGTCGTCGAGCGCTCCGGTGTCGACCCGGCCCTGATCGAGGATGTGATCCTCGGCTGCGCCAACCAGGCCGGCGAGGACAATCGCGACGTCGCGCGGATGGCCCTGCTCCTGGCCGGGCTCCCGGTCGAGGTGGGCGGCCTGACCGTCAACCGGTTGTGCGGGTCGGGTCTCCAGGCGATCAACTCCGCGGCCCACGCGATCGCCGTCGGCGACGGCGACGTCTTCATCGGCGGTGGGGTCGAATCGATGACCCGGGCACCGTACGCGATGGCCAAGCCCGCCGCGGCCTTCGATCGTGGCGATCGCGAGATGTTCGATACGACCCTGGGCTGGCGGTTCCTCAATCCGGCCCTGGCCGCGCTCCACTACCCGTACTCGATGGGCGAGACGGCCGAAAATGTCGCCGAGCGCTGGTCGGTCGATCGCGCGGCCCAGGATGCGTTCGCCCTCGCCTCACAGCAGAAGGCGATCGCGGCGATCGAGGCCGGACGCTTCGACGACCAGATCGTGCCGATCGCGATCCCCCAGAAGAAGGGCGGCCCGATCGTCGTCGAGCGGGACGAGCATCCCCGGGCCGACACGACCGCCGAGGCCCTGGCCCGCCTGCGCCCGGCGTTCCGGGACGGCGGGTCGGTCACGGCCGGCAACAGCTCCGGGATCAACGACGGCGCGTCCGCGGTCCTCGTCGTGGCGGCCGAGCGGGCGCGGTCCCTCGGCCTGAAGCCGCTCGCTCGGCTCGGCTCGACGGCGGTCGCCGGCGTCGATCCCGCGATCATGGGCTACGGGCCGGTGCCGGCGACCCGCAAGGCGCTCGAACGCGCCGGCATCGAGGTCGCGGATCTCGACCTGATCGAGCTCAACGAAGCGTTCGCCTCGCAGTCGATCGTGTGCATCGACGACCTCGGGCTCGATCCGGCCAGGGTCAACGTCAACGGCGGCGCGATCGCCCTCGGCCACCCGCTGGGGATGAGCGGCGCCCGCTTGATCACGATGCTGACCCACGAGCTGCGCCGGACCGGCGGACGCTACGGCCTGGCGACGATGTGCATCGGGGTCGGGCAGGGGATCGCGACGGTGGTGGAGCGGATCGAGGCGTAGCCAGCGATGAGTACGGGAACGACGAGGCTGCTGCTCCTGGGTGGAGTCGTCGGGCCGCCGATCTTCGTCGCGGTGGCGCTTGCCGAGGGCGCGAGCCGGGTGGGCTATGACCCGATCCGCCTTCCGATCAGCCTGCTGGCTCTCGGCGACCGCGGCTGGACGCAGACCGGCAACTTCATCGTGTTCGGCATCCTGATGCTCGCGTACTCGATCGGGCTCAGCGGGGCGGTCGGGGAGAGCCGGCCCGCGACGAGATCGGGACCGCTGCTCATCGCCATGTTCGCCATCGGGGTGATTGGGGCGGGCTTGTTTGCGACCGATCCGGGTGGCGGCTACCCGCCGGGTGTGCGTGGCACCGGCTCCGCGTCCGGCACCCTCCATGATGTCGCGTCGCTGGCCGTGTTCACGAGCCTCCCGGCTGCGTGCTTCGTCTTCGCGCGGTGGTTCGCGAGCCGCGGCGCCCGTGCGTGGACGGCCTACTCGTTGGTGACGGGCCTGCTCAGCGCGGTCGGGTTCGGCCTGACGATCGTGGGCTTCAATGCCACGACCGATCTCTCGCGGGTCGGTGGACTCATCCAGCGGTTGACCGTCGTCATCGGTTGGACGTGGCTCACGCTGCTCGCCCTGCGAATTCGACGACCAACCACCGGTCCCGCCTGAGGCTGGCGTCGTCGCGGACGATTTCCAGCGCAACGCTTGTCGAAACTGGTTGCCGTGCGTACGATTGGGCCATCGACCTTGCCCAGCCCACCTGCGACGATCGCGCCCATACAGCCCCTCCGAGGAGGAACGCACCTGATGCTTGAGACCCAGCCGACCGTCGTGAACCTGACCGATGCCGCCGCGCTGAAGCTGCGCGAGCTCACGGCCGAGGAGACGAACCCGGATATCGGCCTGCGCGTCTACGTCTACTCCGGCGGCTGCTCGGGCTTCCGCTACGGGATGATGCTCGAGGACGCACCGACCGCCGAGGACCGGATCCTCGAGGCGAACGGCGTCAAGGTCTATGTCGACGGCAAGAGCGTCGACCTCCTCCAGGGCTCGCAGATCGATTATGTCGATACGCTCATGGGCGCGGGCTTCACGGTCAACAACCCGAACGCCGTCGCGGCATGTGGCTGCGGCTCCAGCTTCCGGACGGCCGACGACACGGGCTCGCCGAAGGGCTGCTCCCACTGACCTCCTGACGTCGGCCGCAGGCCGAGACTCGATCGCAGCCGCCGGACCACCGGCGGCTGTTCGATTCCTGGCGGCGTTCCGTGCTCGACGTCGAACGTCCCCGTCGAGCGTCCCCGTCGAGCCCATCCGGCGGCGGCGCCGGCCCTAGACTTCGGACCGGACCGCCGCCTCGCCCCTCCGCCACCCGACGCCGCGCGAGATGACCGCCGGATGGAACTTCCGCTCTTTCCGCTGAACACCGTCCTCTGCCCCGGCATCGCGCTGCCGCTCCACGTCTTCGAAGATCGCTACCGGGCCCTCATCCGGCACTGCCTCGCGACGACGTCGCCGTTCGGAGTCGTCCTGATCCGGGAAGGCCGCGAGGTGGGGAGCGGCGCGATCTCCTTCAGCGCGGTCGGCACGATCGCCGAGATCCGCGACGCCGGGCGCCGCGAGGATGGGCGCTTCGACCTGCTCGTCGTCGGGACCCGCCGGTTCGGGATCCGGCGCGTCCTCGAGGGCCAGGGGCCGTACCTCGTGGCCGATGTGGGCATCCTCGACGAGACCGTCGACGACCCGGAGCTCGCCCACAAGCTGGCGATGTCGGCCACTCGGCGGTTCG
>DASUPH010000146.1:0-2229 GCA_036276275.1 Candidatus Limnocylindrales bacterium | reverse complement strand
GGGCGGCCCGTCGAGCTGGGACGGGCGATGGGCGCCTTCATCCGCGAGGCCGAGGCGGACCTGGGGCGCGGCGAGCGCGGGCACCTCGCACTCGAGGCGCAGCTGCGGGAGCATCACGACCTCGACGAACTTGCCGCCGAGAACCTCGTCGCCTATCTCGAGGACGAGCGCGAGGCGGCGGGCGCCCTCCCGACGGACCGCCGGATCGTCGTCGAGCGCTTCCGCGACGAGCTCGGCGACTGGCGACTCGTCATCCTCACGCCGTTCGGCGGCCGGGTCCACGCTCCGTGGTCCCTCGCGATCGAGGCGCGTCTCGGCGAGCGGCTGTCGAGCGAGATCCGGACGATCTGGTCGGATGACGGGATCGCGATCCGCCTGCCGGACGGCGAGGACATCGTCGCCGGTGTCGAAGAGCTGCTCTTCCCGGACCCCGAGGAAGTCGAGGACATCGTCGTCGGTCAGGTTGCGTCGTCGGCCCTCTTCGCGTCCCGCTTCCGCGAGAACGCGTCGCGGGCCCTGCTCCTGCCCCGCCGCCGGCCCGGGACGAGGACGCCGCTCTGGCAGCAGCGCCAGCGCGCCGCCGACCTGCTCGCCGTCGCGTCGCGCTACGGCTCGTTCCCGATCCTCGTCGAGACGTATCGGGAGGTCCTCTCGGACGTCTTCGACCTGCCGGCCCTGCGGGAGGTCCTCGGCGGCATCGCCCGGCGAGAGATCGCGATCCACTCGGTCGAGACGCCGAAGGCGAGCCCCTTCGCCGGCTCGCTCCTCTTCGACTACGTGGCCGCGTACATGTACGACGGCGACGCGCCCATGGCCGAGCGGCGGGCCGGCGCCCTGACCCTCGACCGCGATCTCCTGCGCGAGCTGCTCGGCCAGGAAGAGCTCCGCGAGCTGCTCGACCCCGACGCCCTCGCCGATCTGGAGCTCGGTCTCCAGGCCCTCACCGAGGACCGCCAGGCGACGACGGCGGACCAGCTCCACGACCTGCTGCGCCGGCTCGGCGACCTGTCGGCCGATGAGATCGCCGCCCGTTGCCAGGGTGGCGCAGCGGCGGGCGACGCCTGGCTGACCGAGCTGATCGCCACGCGTCGCGCGGTCCTCGCGCATGTCGCCGGGGATGACCGCTGGATCGCGATCGAGGACGTCGCCCGCTACCGGGACGGCGTTGGGGTCGCGCCGCCGGTGGGCGTGCCCCAGGCATTCCTCGGACCGGTCGGCGGTGCGCTCGACGGTCTCCTCGCTCGCTGGGCGCGCTCGCACGGGCCCTTCCTCACGCCGGACCCGGCCCGCCGCTGGGGTCTTCCGGCGGGTGTCGTCGAGGACGCCCTGGAGCGACTCCTCGATGCGGGCACGATTCTCCGCGGCGAATTCCGGCCCGGCGGCGCCGAACGCGAGTGGATCGACCCCGACGTGCTGCGGCTTCTTCGGCGGCGTTCGTTGGCACGCCTTCGGAAGGAGGTCGAACCGGTCGACCAGGCGGCATTCGGTCGGTTCCTGCCGGCCTGGCAGGGCGTCGCGACGGCCGGCGACCCGGTGGCGATGCTTCGTCCGGTCGCCGCCCTTGAGCGTCTCGCCGAGGTCCTCGACCAGCTGGCCGGACTGGCGCTGCCCGCCTCGGTCCTCGAGCGGGACATCCTCCCGGCGCGGGTCCCGGGCTACCAGCCGCGGCTGCTCGACGAGCTCGGGGCGCTCGGCGAGGTGGCCTGGGTCGGTCGCGGCAGCCTCGGCCGGGACGACGGCCGGATCGTCGTGATCCGACCCGGGCGCGAGCTGCTTCGACCGGTTGGGCCCGTCGACGCGGTCGAGCGGCCGTCGGATCCGCGGCACGACCGCATCCGTGAGCACATGGCGGCTCGCGGCGCCTCGTTCTATCGGGAGATCCATGCCGCGGCCGGCGGCGGCTCGGACCGCGAAGTGCTCGATGCCCTGTGGGACCTCGTCTGGGCCGGCGAGGTGACGAACGACACGTTCGCTCCGCTGCGCGCCCTGAAGTGGAAGCGGCCCGCCCGGGATGCCCGTCGCCGGCCCGGTCGATTGACGGCGCTCGGACCGCCCGAGGCGGCGGGCCGCTGGTCGCTTGTCGAACCCGCCGGCGGGACGGCGACGGAGCGTCTCCATGCGACGTCGCTCGCGCTGCTCGATCGCTACGGGGTCGTCACCCGCGAGGCCGTCGCCTCGGAGGGGATCGACGGAGGCTTCTCCGCCGTCTACCCGATCCTCCGCGCGCTG
>DASUPH010000145.1:0-9772 GCA_036276275.1 Candidatus Limnocylindrales bacterium | reverse complement strand
GAACCGATCCGGCCATCGGGCGGACCGTCCCTCTCGACGGTTTGTCGCCCCCTCCTGGCCTGGGCGCCGGGGTCGCTAGCACTCTCGATGTGAGAGTGCTAATACTGTAGCCGCGAGTCCCGGACCGTGTCAACCCCGAGCGCGCCGGTGCCTCGTGCGGCGGGCCGGCGCCACCCGGCGCGCGGATTTCTCTTCCGGCAGCCAGGATTGCCTTGTCTCGAATTCGAGCAGGATCACCGCCCGATTCCGATGTCAGTCAGCCTTCGAAGGCTACCAGCGCCGACCAGGCCGCTCTCCGCCGTCGACAACGCCACTCACGGGCGCATTTGATCCAGTTCCCCATCGGCGACCGATCCCTCAATCCGGTCTCCCGCCCGGCCGAAGATCCGGTCGTAGTTCGCGACCAGGCTCTCCCCGAGGAGGTCCGGATCGGTCTCGCGCTGATCCGCCAGCCACTCGGCGGTGATCCCGACCCACTCGGGCTCGTTGCGATTGCGGGGGGCACCGGGCGCCGACAGGAACGGTGAGTCGGTCTCGACGAGCAGGAGCTCGCTCGGCGTGCGCCGGGCGACCTCGGCCGAATCCGCCTCCGTGGAGCGGAAGACGAGCCCCGAGAAGCTGATCGCAGCCCCGAGCTCCAGCATCGACATCGCATAGTCGAGCGGTCCGCTGAACGAGTGGATCAGGACGCGCGGCGGCTCGCGGCCGAACTTCTGGAGCTCGGCCAGGAGCGCGTCCTGGGCCTCCCGCTCCCCGACCGCCGAGCGGCAATGGAGGATGGCGGGCTTGCCCGTCTCGACGGCCAGGGCGAGGTTCCGGCGGAGGTTCGAGAGCTGGGCGAGGATCGGCGAGAAGACCCGGTCGTAGTCGAGACCCGTCTCGCCGATCGCCACGACTCGCGGATCGCGGGCGGAGGCGGCGATCGTGACCCAGTCGTCGTCCTCCACCCGATCGGCGTCGTGGGGATGGACGCCGACCGCGGCATCGAGCCCGTCGAACCGGCCCGCGAGCTCGAGCGCGGCAGCCGACGATGGGGCGTTCCAGCCGGGAACGAGGATCCGCTCGACGCCGGCCACGCGGGCGGCGCCGATGACGAGCTCGACGTCGTCGTCGAACCGGTCGGCCTGGAGATGGCAGTGACTGTCGACCAGACGCATGGTGGGCCTAGGATGCCTCGGAATCGACCTCAAGGCGCGGGAACAGCGGCTCGGCTGCGGCGAGACGGCCCGCCTCGCCGGCGTGGGCTCCCCAGCGCAGCTCGTCGAGCATCGGCGGGCCACCGTTGCCGTCGGGCTCGTACGGGTAGCGGAACCCCAGCTGGGCGAGGACGCGCGGCGCGGTCGCGGGGAGGAACGGCGCGGCCGCGAGCCCGAGCACCCGACACGCCTCGACGAGGTCGCCGAGGACGTCGCGCAGCCGCGCGGCGGCGTCCGCGTCACCCGTCTTCGCGGCCTTCGCGAGCTCCCAGGGCTTCTCGGCGTCGACGAGGCGGTTCGCGGCGGCGACAAACCCCCACAGCTCGCCGAGGGCGTCGTGGAGGAGGCAGCCCTCGATCGCCGCCTGGTACGCCACGAGGCGGCCGTCCCAGTCGGCCTGGAGAGACTGGCGGGTAGGATCGGGCCGGTCGCCGTCGAGGTAGCGGTTGGCCATCGAGACCGTCCGGTTCACGAGGTTGCCGAAGTCATTCGCGAGGTCGGCGTTGTAACGCCGGACGAAGCCGTCCCAGCTGACCTCGGCGTCCTTGTCGAACGGCACCTCGCGCAGGACGACGTAGCGGGCGCCGTCGCTGCCGAACGCCGCCACGAAATCGCCCGGGTCGAGGAAGTTGCCGCGGCTCTTGCTCATTCGCTCGCCGTGCGCGGCCAGCAGCCAGCCGTGGACCCAGACGTGACGAGGCGCCTCGAGCCCGGCGCTCCAGAGCATCGCCGGCCAGAAGATCGTGTGGAACCGGGCGATGTCCTTGCCGATCACGTGGAGGTCGGCCGGCCACCAGCGGGCAAACGCCGCCGGATCGGCCGGGAAGCCCGCGCCGGTGATGTAGTTGATCAGCGCGTCGTACCAGACGTAGATGACGCCTGCCTCCGGATCCCACGACCCGTCCTCTCGCTGGGCGGTTTCACCGTTCTCGGCGATCGGGAACGGGATCCCCCAGCCGCCGGGCGTTCGCTCCCGGCTGATCGAGAAGTCCTGGAGACCACCCCGGATGAAGCCGAGCATCTCGTTCCGGCGGAAGTCGGGCTGGACGAAGTCCGGGTGGTCGGCGAAGTGTCGCTCGAGCCGCTCCTGGTAGGCCGACAGGCGGAAGAACCAGTTCCGCTCGGTCAGCCACTGGAGCGGGACGTCGGGGTGGTTCGGGCAGATCGTGCCGCGGGCCGTCTCCTGGACGTCGGTCGCGTTGAGGAACCCTTCGTTCGGGCAGTACCAGCCCTCGTACGTCCCGGGATAGATGTCGCCGGCGGCATGGGCCCGGCGGACCATCTCGCGGGCCGCTTCGACGTGGTCCGGATCAGTCGTCCGGATGAACCGATCGGCGCTGATCCCGAGCGCGTCCTCGGCGGCCTTGAAGTAGCCGACCTGCTCGTCGACGAAGTCGCGCGGCGTCCGCCCGGCGTCGATCGCCGTCTGGGCGATGTTGATCGAGTGCTCATCGGTGCCGGTCAGGAACCGCGTGTCGTCGCCCTTCATCCGATGCCAGCGAGCGATCACGTCGGCCCCGATGACCTCGTAGAGCGTGTGGATGCCGGGCTTGTTGTTGGCATAGGCGATGGAGGTCGTCAGGTAGTAGCGGGGGCGGACGGCGTCGGGCATCGGGTCCTCGGCACGGGAAAACGGGAGAGGCAGTTTCGGTCAGGGAGGCGCCGCGGGCGCGTCGGAAGCAGGGCGGCCGGCGCTCGGCCGGCGGGCGCTGGGTCAGGCCCGTCGCGAGCGGGGCCGCCCGGGCATGGCCATCAGGCTCCCGAACCGGTCCACGTGTCGATCATGGCGGCTCGCCCGAGGCTCGGTCAAGTGCGCCAGATGAGGCGGTGGGCCGCGGCTGCTGCCGCGACCCACCAGGCCGGCCTGCCGATCCTGCGAGGCCAGGTGTCCCTTGGACGTCGCGACTGAGCGTGGTGGCCAGCTTGAGACGGCGGTGACAGGTTTCAGGGCGAGGTCACCCGGAACGAGTAGGCGCCGGTCTGGGCGCCGTCTCCGAAGACGCGGACCTCCGCCTTGCCGGACTGAGTCATTGTCTTCGCGGGCCGGTCGATGCCGGCACACAGCACCTCGTTCGAGTAGACGACCGCCCCGGACGGGTCGATGAGCATCCAGCGAATCGGGCCGCAGTCCGTGCTCGGCGAAAGCGGCTCAAGCGAAATGGACTGGCCGGTCTGGACCGGCACGTAGTAGCGATCGATGGCGCCCGGCGACTCGATCCGCCCGGCGCCGGCCCCGGGCGCACCCTCGTTGACAGCATCGCCAACAGCGAGGTTGAACTGACCAGCGGGCGGCACCCGCCAGACCGTGAATCCGTACTCGCCCGTCGCGCCGGACGGCGATTCCAGCTCAACCAGGTAGGAACCGCCGCGAACCACGGTGTGCCGTCCGAGATCGAGACACGTGTTGGCCGGTAGCAGCGGGACCTCGCTGCCGTCCGGATCGATCAGCCTCCAGCCGATGTCCCCGCAATGCGGGAGGGAGCCGGTCATCGTCTCGAGGTAGATCGTCTCGCCCGCCTCGGCCCGGAAGCGGAACCGATCGATCTCCCCGGCTGCTGCGATCTCGCCCGCACCGACGCTCGGCACGCCGCGACTGACCGTATCGCCCAGGGCAATATCCATGGTCGATTCCGATGTGCCCGCGAGGAGCGCGAAGCCATACGTCCCGCGGGCCCCGGGGTCGCCATCGACGGCGACGGTGTACTCCCCTGCTCGCGGCAGGTCGAGCCGGCCCAGGTCGCTGCAGATTCCTGCACTCGTCGAGTGGGTGACGTTCCCGACGGCCTCGCCGGCACTGTCCAGGAGGCTCCAGCGGAGCGGCGCCGCGGTCGCGCACAAGGTCCGTGTTCCAAGGAATACGAACCCCGCGGTGAGCGTACGGAAGTGGTAGAGGTCGCGCTCGTCGCGGTCGATCCGGCCGGCGCCCGGGTTTGGCAGGTCCGCGCCGACCAGGTCGCCAACCGAGATGCTGAATTCGTCCGTCTTTGGCGGCGGCAGCGCCTGGTCCTGGATCCCGGCCGTGCTGACCGCGAACCCGGGATCGCCGGTTAGCCCGACATCGAAGACGCAGCCCTCGAGGAACGTCGGGTCGGTCACGCCAGCCCGGCGACACAGGTCGGTCGCGCGCGCGGCCACATCAGCGGGCACCTGCGACGTGGTCGTGACCTCGTCCGGGAACGAGCGGTCGGTGAACGTCTTCGTGCTGTTGCCGGGCGCATAGTCGAACAGGGTCTCGTCCTGTCGAACCCTCCAACTCTCGCCGAACGTCTCGTAGACGACGTGCCGGTAGGTCGGATCGTCAAGACGTGGCAGGGCGAGTCGTTTGCCGTCCCGGGTCACGAGCTCGCTCGTGGGGCCCGTGTCCGGACTGCCCAGGAGGCCCCTGACCGATCCCTTGCGGGATCCCGCGAGGTCGACGAGCACGTCGAGTGCCCCGGTGAGGTGGACGGTCACGCCGATCCGCGACCCGTCCGGCCACACGACGTCATAGCCGCCACCGTCGGCCCGCTCGATCGAGCCGCCGTGCGGGAGGGTCTGCGTCGGGGTGATGATGGTTGTCGGGCGCCCATCGATCACGAGCCGCGGCGTCGTGCCCTGGCCCTTCACAGCGGTCATGACCACGCGGTCACCAGCGACGCTGAGCGCGATCGCCGTGTTGATGCTCACGGCGCGCGACTCGCCGTACGGCTCCTGGCGGACCTGCACTCGGAGGTCGCCCGAGTCCGACTGGAGCGCAACGAACTCACCGACCGTCTGGAACTCGTACTGCAACCCGTTCGATGTGAACAGGTGCGGGTCGCCAATGCTCCGCGAGCAACCGAAGAGGCATTTGTAGTTCGTGCGCTTCTTGTAGAAAGCGGTCGGCAGTCCGAACCCCGATCCGAGGTCAATACCTTCGTATGAGGGATCGCTGCCGCTGCAAGGCTCTCCCGCGCTCTTGTACGTCTCGATGCCACCCGGCCCGAGCCCTGCCCCGATCGAGTCGAATGGGCCCTCCCACGACTTCGCTTCGTCTCCCGGGGCCGGCGCCGGACCAAGCTGGTGCCCGATATTCGCCGAGAGCCCACCGCCAAAAGCGACGCCTCCCCCCGACTCCGCGGGGTCTTCGGGCGAACCGTAGGCGAAGATCGCGACGCCGTGACCGGGTATGTACTGGATGTTCCAGCCACCGGAGAAGATCCCAGTTGGCGCATCCGATGGGGTGTCGCCGGAAGCGCCCAAACCAATGTTGACACCTCCCGAGACCCCGAAGGTGAGTGGGCCGTTCGGGCAATCGGCCAGGCCGGAGGGATCGACCAGGTTCACGGGGTCGCCGCGGACGTAGCGGTACAGGTTCGGGTCGCCGGCCGCCAGCCCGATCGGATCCGGAGCGGTCCAGCGGCCGGTCTCCGCGTCGTAGTCGCGAGCCCCGAAACGGACGAGGTGCGTGTCGGGGTCGTACAGCCCGCCGGCGAAGCCGAATGGCTGGAAACCGGGCTTCGTGTCGCGGATCACCCGCCCAAGAGCGTCGTAATCGAGCCGCTGGGCGACCTTGCCGGTCGTCGCGTCGACGACGAGCCTTGGGCTCCCCCGAGCGTCGGTCAGGATCGCAAATGGCACCCCGTCCCGGAGCATGTACGCGGGGACCCGGGCGTCGCCCGCGTAGACGAACGTGCTCGCGACGCGTCCGTCGGGTGCCAGCTCCGCGACTGGTCTCGTCGGGTCGAGGTAGAGCAGGCCGTTGACGAGCTTGCCGTCCACCCGCTTGCCGATCCGCCGTCCGATGCCATCGAGCACGTAGTCCACGACGCGCCCATCCGGAAGCTTCACCTGCAGCAGCCGCCCGAGGAGGTCGTAGGTGTACGCGGTTGTTCGTTTGCCTTCCACCCGGTGCGCCAGCTGGCCCACACCATCGTAGTCATAGAGGATGGAACCCTGGCTGGTCACACGGTCGAGCGTGTCGAAGGTCGCCGTCACTGAGCCCGCCAGGGTCTTGACGACGGTGCGGTTGCCGTTCTCGTCGTATCCGAACGTCGTCGCGTTCCCGTTATGGACGGCTCGGGTCAGGCGCCCGGCTGCGTCATAGGCGTACGTCTCCCGCGCGGTCTCGCCCGCTGACGTGACAACCTCCCCGGTCACGAGCCCGGCCCCGTTGCGTTCGTAGCCTGCTTCGAAGACGGTCGTGCCGCCGCTCTTGACCACAAGTCCGGCGACCCGTCCCAGGGCGTCGTAGCGCCACGCGCCCGCGAGACCGCCCAGCCGCTCGGTGGCTGGGTGCCCCGTCGACTGGTCATAGTCGATGCCGAACGCACCGGCGCGCGTCGGTCGTCCATCGCCCGTGTATGCGAGTGCGACTGGCTCGTTGTCGTTCACGCGCAGCGCACTCGGCCGGAAGCGCTCGTCATAGGCCAGGCCCACCGTGCCGTTCACGTCGCCGGACCACCGCTGCTCGGTGACGAGTGGGCCGTCCCATGTGAACGCCAACGATCCTGACGCGGCGTCAACCGACATCGGGCGCGAGGTTGTCGCGCCGTATTTGGTCGCACTATCCCCGCCGGGCTGGGACATGCCGATCAGCCGACCGCCATCGTCGTAGCTCATGGCGACCGATCCTGCCGGTGTCGACAACTCCAGCACGCGTCCGTCCCGTCCGAGCCGGCGCTCGACGAGGGGAGCCCCATCAGGCCCGGTCAAGCCGGTCGGCCGGCCGGCCGGATCGTACGTGGCGACGAACGTTGCCCCGCTGGGTGCGGTCTCACCCAGCAGTCGGTCGCTCGCGTCGAGTCGCGTCTCGACGAGGTTCTGTGTCGGCAGCGTGTACCAGACGGGCCGTCCGCCCTCGTCGTACTGCACGCGGGACAGGCGACCCTCCGGATCGACGAGCTCGAGCACGCCCTCACCATCGTGGTGACGCATCTGGAACGTCCGCTGCTGGTCGCCGTCGCCCACGCTGATGGAGCGGGTTCGACCGACGTCGTCATATTCGAGCGCGACCGGTGGTTGGCCCGTCGATGCCACGCGCACCGCTCGACCAAGCTTGTCCAACTCGACAGAGCGCTGCCGGCCGCCCGGTGCGACCAGCGTCAGTGTCCGCGTGGACGCGGCGAACGTTCGCTGATACGCGGCTCCCGCGACGGTCAGAGTCTCGCTCAGCGCTTCCAGGCTCAGCGGATCGGCCGGATCGCGCAATCGGACCGTCTGGCTGCCCACGATCACCTGACCCAGTCCGCCGGGCGTCGTGAGCTCACGCTCCTGGAGGACAGGGACCTGCAACCCCCAGCGCACGTCGGGAATTCGGCGCTCCACGAGGTGGCGGCCGTCGGAGAACTCGACCTCGCGCCGCCCGTCCGGTGAAACGGTGACCTCGGTTCGTCCATCAATCGAGCTGGTGACGATCCTCTTCGTGGCGCCGTTCGACTGACTGGGGAACTCGCTCTTCGTCACCACGCCGGCCGGTCCGGTGACCGTCAGCGTGACGCCCGTCGGCGCAGCCTCGCCCACGTACTTCGTCGTTCCGTCGGTAGCGTCGGTCGCGGCCACGAGCCGGCCCGTGGCGTCGTACTCGAAGCTCTGACGGTAGCCGCCCGGATCGGTTCGGCCGACGACCAGCCCGTCCGGCCTTGCTTCGATGCCGATGCCGCCCCGACCCGAGACATCGATCTGGGATAGGTAACCTGCGCCGTCAACGACCAGCGCCGTGCGCGGGCCCATCGAGCTGACGATCGCCGTCGGCCGCCCGTCTCCGTCACGCTCGATGGTCGCCACGACGCCGGACCGCTCATGGGCCGTCTGAAGGCGTCCCTTGTCGTCGTACTCGAACGTCCAGATCGCCGCGCCGGTCAGAGCGTCGAGCGTCCGGAGATGACGGCCGGCGGGGTCGAAGATCTGGACCCGCAGGCCGTCCGGGGTGGCCACCGCCAGCTGTCCCGCCGCCGGACCCGTTGACGGCGTCACGACATTGGAGCGGCGCGGTCGACCATCGACGGCGACGAACGTGCCGCTCGTCGGATCGAGCCAGGCGAGGGCGTCGAGCGACCATCCGCCGAGGCCAACTCGGGTCGCATCGAATGGGGCTCCCTCCCAGCCGGCCACGAGATTCGACGCGTATGTCAGATGAAGTGACGTTGCGACTACCGGGACGTCGAGACGGACCACCTGGTCCGGGCACGGGGCGAGCGGAGGCACCTCGCAGTCGATGGCTGCAGCGATCGGAGCGAGGGGAGACGGGCTGGGGACGGGTGTGTCGGGTGCCGGGGTGGGCGGGGCAGGCCCGCACGACATGACGAGCAGCCCAATCACGGCGGCCGCATGGAGTCGTCGCGGCCTCCGACGCACTCGCCGACCCCCGCCCCCGCCGCTCAACGAAGGCGTCCCAACGCAATCGTCATCAACTGCTCGATGGCGAGCCGGTAGCCCGACTCATCGGGTGGGTCGTTCACGTGGCCGGTCCTCGTGATCGAGATCAGGCCGCCGGTCACGCAGGCGCTCAGCGTGCCCTGCGGCACGTCAAATGAGTCCGAGTATTCCCAGGTCGCGGCGCGCCCGAATCCAGTTACGGCGCTGCCGCTCAACGTCGGCTCACAGTACGCATCGGGGAGCGGCTGGACAAGCAAGGACAGCTCCGCGCCGACGTCGCCGGGCTGGGCGCGCCACTCGCAGACGAGCGTCCCCAGGGGCTGGCCCGGGCCGAGGGCCTTTCCAAGGGATGCGCCTGCATCCGCCGCGGTCAACAGGTCGCACGCGGCCGGAAGGCTCAGGTCGGACGATGCCGCCGGTTGAGGGATCGTCGATTGGATGGATGGGACCGCACCCGCGCCCGTCGACTCGACGTTCAGGGCTGTCGAGCCGGGCCGGGGGGTCGGCTGCGATCCGCCCGCGCAGCCGGCGATGATGAGAACGATGACCGCGCCGATCGCGCGCGGCCGGATCCAGGCTGGTCCCGGGCGCACCACAGGCGACCGCGCCCTCTGTCCGCCCGCCCTCCAACCCGGCCTCCCCAACGCAGTCATCGTCGCGTCTCCGTCCCGGTCCTCCTCGTCGTCGGTCAGTGGCGGAAGTGTCTCACCCCAGTCATCAGCATCGCCGCCCCGGCCGCCTCGGCGACCGCGACGACGTCCGCGTCGCGCATCGAGCCGCCCGGCTGGACGAACGCCGTCACGCCAGCCTCGAGACAGGCCTCGACGGCGTCCGGGAACGGATAGAACGCGTCCGACGCACAGGCGGCGCCATGGAGGGCCTCATCGCCCGAGATCGCGCGGGCCTTCTCGACCGCCTGCCGCGCCGCGTCGACGCGCGAGGTCTGGCCGGAGCCGATGCCGATCAGCCGGCCATCCCGAACAAGCACGATCGCGTTCGACGTGACGCCCCGGACGAGGCGCCAGGCGAGATCCAGGTCACGCCGTTCGGCGTCGGTCGGCGGCCTGGTCGTCGCGACCTGCCACGTCGCCGGGTCGTCGGGGGTCGTGTCGGGGGCGCCGACGAGAACAGCACCACCGGCCGTCCGGATCGCCCCGAGCGGGTCCGCCGCCGGCGGCGAGCCATCGCCGGCGAGACCCGGATCGACGACGAGACGGAGGTTCGGCTTGGCGCCGAGGATC
>DASUPH010000144.1:0-5060 GCA_036276275.1 Candidatus Limnocylindrales bacterium | reverse complement strand
CCGGCCACCCGCTCGACCGCCGCGAGTGTCGCCGCGACAGCCCGGTCGCGTCGATCGGGCGTCAGCGTCTCCGCGCCGAAGGCCGCCCCATCGGGCCCGATCGCCGCGTCCAGCAGAGTCGGCATCTCGTCGAGCGGCCGGAGCGGGCAACCCGCCGAGGCCAGGGCTTCGAGGTCGCCCGCCAGCCTCCGCTGGAGCTCGACGATGGCGTTCGAGCCGGCGACCAGCCCGCCCGCTCGCTGGGTCGCCGGCATCTCACCCACCAGGGGCGCTGCGACGTCCTCGACGAGCAGCCAGCCCTCGTCGGCCTCGATCGCCAGGACGACCGGCAGGGACGCCGGCACGCGCTCGGCGAGCAGACGGGTCACGACCGGCTCGGCGTGGAAGGGCGGGAAGACGGCCTTCAGGAACACGGCGCCGGTCGCGGTCTCGGCCCGGAGCAAGGCCGAGATCCCACGGAGGTAGAACGGGGCCGGCTCGCTGATCAGCGGCCGCCCGGCCTCGGCCGCGGCGGCGATCATCCAGGCGCTCGCCCGCGCCTGCCAGCCCGGCCGGGACCATCGCGGGCGGAGGGCCGGCGGTTGAGCGCCCATTCGAAGCTCGGTCAGCAGCTCCTCGGCGCGCGGGACGAGCGAGTCCGGCACGCCGTCCAGGATCGCCGGGATCGGCCCGAACGCGAGCGCAGGCGGCGGTTCCCACCCGCGCGGGGCCGCCTCCGTGATTGCCAGCGTCGGGATCGGGTCGCCCGCTGGGACGCCGAGCCAGCGCGGATGCGTCTCGAGCACGGGGACGCGAAGCCCGATGACGTCGCGCAGGTACGCGGTTACCGCGACCACCGTGGCCTCATCCTGGTCGCCCTCGATGTCGGCCGACGGCAGCACGCCGCCGGCTGCCACGAGGATCGTCCCCGCGGCCGGGCCGGGCACGATGAGCCGAGTGTCGAGCTTCACGGGCGAGAGCCTACTATTCGCCCCATGCTCAGGATCAGCCGCAAGGCCGAGTCGTTCACCGAGTCCGTCATCCGAGAGATGAACCGGCTCGCGGTTGCGGCGGGGGCGGTCGGGCTTGCCCAGGGCTTTCCGGACTTCGCCTGCCCGCCCGAGCTCAAGGCGGCGGCCGCCGAAGCCGTCGCGGCCGACATCAACCAGTACGCGATCACCTTCGGCTCGAAGCCGCTGCGCGACGCGATCGCCGCGAAGACGGCCCGCTTCCATCCCGACTGGGTCGTCGACCCCGACACCGAGATCACGGTCGTGAATGGCGCGACCGAGGGGATGATCGCCGCGATGCTCGGGTTGCTCGACCCGGGCGACGAGGTGATCGTGTTCGAGCCGTTCTACGAGAACTACGGCCCCGACGCGATCCTCACCGGGGCGACGCCGCGGTACGTCACCCTGCACGAGCCGGACTGGCGGATCGATCCCGATGAGCTCCGCGCCGCGGTCACGCCGCGGACCCGGGCGATCGTCGTCAACACACCCCATAACCCGACGGGCAAGGTGTTCACGCGCGAGGAGCTCACCCAGATCGCCGACCTCTGCCGGGAATTCGACCTGCTCGCCTTCACCGACGACATCTACCAGCACCTGGTGTATGAGGGCGAGCACATCCCGCTGGCCACGCTGCCCGGGATGGCCGAACGGACCGTCGCGATCGATTCGATGTCGAAGACGTACTCCGTGACCGGCTGGCGGGTCGGCTGGGTGATCACGTCGCCGACCCTGACGGTCGGCGTACGCCGCGTCCACGACTTCCTGACGGTGGGCGCCGCCGCGCCGCTCCAGCAGGCCTCGGTCGCCGGGCTGACCCTTGGCGACGCCTACTACGACGCGCTCCTCGCCGGCTACCGCGAGCGGCGGGCGGTGCTCCTGCCCGCCCTCGAGACCGCCGGCTTCCGCGTGTATCAACCGGCGGGCGCCTACTACGCGATGACCGACATCCGGGGCCTGACCGACGACGACGACGTGACGTTCGCCCGGCGCCTCATCGCCGATCCCGGCGTCGCGACGGTCCCCGGCTCGTCCTTCTACTCCCGGCCCGAACTCGGTCGGACGAAGGTCCGCTTCGCGTTCCCGAAGAAGCTGGAGACACTCCGCGCGGCCGCCGACCGGCTCGCCGCGCTTGCGCCCGCGGCGCGCGCGTGACCCGCGGTCCCGACTTCAGCCCAGCAGCGTATTCAGCGCCAGCCGACCGACGAGCGCGGTGATGATCGCGACCGCGACGCTGGCGAGGGTGCCGAGCAGGTAGTACTCGGCGAAGTCGCGGTCGTCGAGGAGCCGGAACCGGGCCAGCGTCTTGGCGGCGACCACGAACCCGATCGCCGCCTCGCTGCCGGTCAGGACGAACACGACGATGAGGATCCGCTCGAGGACGCCGATCGTCGCGCCGACGCGAGCGCTCGGCGGCAGCGGTCCCGGCGCGAGGGCGGCGGAATCGGTCCCGCCGACCGTCCGTGGAGCGTCAGGCTCGGCCTCGACACGGGCGTCGAGCGGGCCGATCCGGACGGACCAGCGGCGAACGGCAGCCGGGGCCACGACAGCGGGACTCGGCGGCGTCGTCGCCGGCGCCACCCGCCCACCCCAGCGGGTCTCGCCCGCGCTCTGTTCGACCGGCCGGACGAGCACCGCCACGAACAGCGCCGCCGCCTGGATGTTGACGATGGCAAGCGCCGCGAGGACGACGGCTGCCGCCACGACGTCGTGGACGACGGCCCGGTCCCAGCCACCCAGCCAGCCGTCGACGGCGGTCGCCCAACCAGCGGCGAGCGTCGCCGGGACGAGGATCACCGCCCAGAGCGCGACCGCGACGATGAGGTGGAACACCTGGTCGGCGACGAAGAGGGCGGCCGGCCGCGGCGTCCAGGCCCGGCCGAGATGATCGGCCGGCTGCGGGCCCTCATGGCGGCGGTGGGCGTCGGCCAGGGCCGCGACCGCGACGCGTCGGGTGAGCAGCACCTTCGCCCGATCGATCGCGACGTGGCTGACGGCGGTCAACGCCAGGAACAGCCAGCCGGGCCCGCCATAGGCGAGGCCGACCGGGACGAGACAGGCAGCGACGATCAGCCCGTGGACGATGACGCCGGCGAGGGCGCGACTGCCCGATCCGGCCTTCGCCCGGGCGATGCCGCCGGTCTGGAGGAGGAAGTCGCCGGCGAAGTGGGCGAGGACGAGCCAGGCGAGGACGAGGATCGGGTCGGTCATGGCGTGGCCATCGTCGCCCGAACGAGCAGCGTCTGCAGGGCCCGGGCGAGCTCCCCGATCGAGCGGAGGTGGGCACGATCGGCCGCGACCGAGACCGTCGCCCGGCTGACCCCCAGCCGGTCGGCGGCGTCCGACCGACGGAGGCCGTCGACGAGCAGGAGCCAGGCGATCTCCCGCTGCCGGTCGGTGAGATCGGCCAGCAGCTCGCCGAGCAGCGGTCCGAGGCCCTCGAGGAGATCGTCCGTCGGCGCGTCGCCGCTGACGAGGGCGACGCGCTCGCGCCGCGCGTTGGCCTGGGCCAGGCGTTCGCGGGCGGCGAGGAACGCGGCGCCGCTCCGCTGGGTCGCCGGCCCCCGACCCGGATCGACGTCACCCGCGACGACGACCCAGCGCATCGGCCGCGCCTCGGGGTGGAGCGTCCCGCGGAGGATCGGCGTCAGCGGGTTCGCGCCGGTCGCGAGCAAACCCTGGAGCTCGTCGCCCTGGGTGAACTCGAAGAGCGCGAGTCGCTCGGGTTCGGGGATGGCGTTGTTGAGATCGGCCGTCAGCGTCCGCAGCCAGTCGGTCGCCGCAGGCGCGTCGCGACGCGACCGGATCACGTCGCCGAAGAGGACGAGGGCGGCGGGCACGTCGACAGGCTAATCGGGCATGAGTTAGCCGTCAATGGCTAACATTGATGCGATTAGCCGCCGGTGGCTACCGCGACGCCGGCCTCCGCAAGGATCGCGCCGACCTGCTCGCGGACCACGGCCGTGTCGAAGCGGACGAGAGGGTCCGGATCGACCGGTCGCTCGTCGATCCGGCCGCCCCGACGGAGGTACAGGACCGGGTAGATCGCGCCGCTGCCGTCGGCCTCGAGGGTCAGGCCCAGGGCGTCGCCCTGGCCGTCGTCGCCCTGGCCGTCGACGAACGCGGCAAGCGGGACGACGCCCTCGTCCCGCGGCCCGATCGTCGGGTCGAGCGAGATCACCCGGGCGAGGTAGGCGCGCTGATGCCACAGCTCGGGGGCGGATGCCAGCTCGCCGATGACGACCTCCAGCAGGTCGGCGGGGTCCACCGCGCGGCTGACGACCGTCTGGCCGAGCCGCGCCCGGGCGATATGGCCGGCCAGGCACCGGGCGTTGTAGCGAGCCCCGTGGACGGCGCCGGAGTTGGCCGGCATGCCGTGCTTCTTCAATCCGGCCGACGCCTGCCCGATCGTCCCTGCGAAGAAGACGCCCGGCATCGATGCGCTCTCCCAGTACGGGGTCTGGGCCGGCAGATGGCTCGAGCCGAACGTCGTGACCCCGAGGGCGGGCAGGTCCAGGAGCGGCGTCACGAAGCCCGTCGCCGAGATGACCTCGTCGACCTCGAGCGTGAGCTCCGGGCCGCCGTCCGACGGGCGGGCACTCACGGTGTACGCGCCGCCGGGCGCGCGCTCGATCGTGCCGATCGATGCGTCGAGGACCGACACGCCACCGCCGAGGACGTGATCCTCGAACGGCTGGACGTAGCGGGCCCGGACGCCGACGAGCGAGCGGGTGTTGACGGACAGCTTCGCCGGCGACGGCGAGCACAGGAAGATCCGGCGGGCCCACGGCAGGAGCCCGGACGCGAGCTCGAAGCCGGAGTTCTGCTTGCCGATGATGAACACCCGGCGGTCCGCGTAGGTCTCGGCCGGGCGGGTCTCCGCGTAGTGGGCGGCGAGCTCGATCCCGGGGGTCGGCGGCGAGTACGGCTCGGCGACCCCGACGGCGAAGACGACGAGCGGCGCCCGATACTCGCCGTCGGTCGTCTCGAGGACGAACGTCGTGCCATCGGCACCCTCTTCGCGACGCGTCGCCGTCCAGCGGCAGCCGTAGCGCGCGATCGTGCCCGTCC
>DASUPH010000143.1:0-2807 GCA_036276275.1 Candidatus Limnocylindrales bacterium | reverse complement strand
GCCGCGCGGCACCGCGCCCTGGATCGAGGCGACGGTCACGTCCGGACCCGCGGATCGAGGGCGCCGTAGACGAGGTCGGCGGCGAGGTTCGCGAGGACGACCGACACACCGAGCAGCAGGAAGACGCCCTGGAGCACCGGGTAGTCGCGCGCGGTCAGGGCTTCGACCGCAAGCGTTCCCAGCCCGGGCCAGTTGAAGACGACCTCGACCGTGATCGCGCCGGCCACGACATAGCCGAGGTTGATGGCCACGAGCGAGACCGTCGGGAGCATCGCGTTCGGGAGGGCGTGGCGGCGGAGGATCCGTCCGTCGCGGAGGCCCATTGCCCGGGCCGTGGTGACGTAGTCCTCGGACAGCGTCTCGACGATCGACGATCGCATCACGATCGCGTACTGCCCGACCAGGCCGAACCCGACCGTCGCGAGCGGCAGCGTGATGTGGGCGAGGAAGTCGAGGAACCGCTCCCAGAGACCCGGGTACTGGGCGCCTGCCGTGAGCATGCCGAACGTCGGGAACCAGCGGAGGGTCGTGGCAAAGAGCAGGAGCAACGCCATCCCGAGCAGGAAGTACGGCGTGGAGTACAGGATCAACGAGACGCCGTTGCCGACGTAGTCGATGGCACCGCCGCGTCTCCAGCCGGAATACGCCCCGAGGGCCAGACCCAGGACGATGGCCAGGATCTCGCCCAGACCGAACAGGATCACGGTCGGCCAGATCCGCTGGGCGAGCACCTCGGTGACGGGCTGGCCGCGGGCGAGGAACGAGAACCCGAGGTCGCCCTGCAGCGTCGAGCCGAGGTACGAGACGAACTGGTCCGGGAAGACCGGCTTGTCCAGGCCCCAGCGCTCGCGGGTCTGCTGGAGAATCTGCGGCGTGACGTTCGGCGTGCCGTGGAGCAGGACCCGCTCGGGCGACCCGGGCATCGCCCGGAAGAGAATGAAGTTGATGACCGCGATCAGGGCGATCGTCACGAGCGCCGACGCGAGGCGGCGACCGAGATAGCCGATGTTCACCGGCCGGGGACAGCGGTCGGGGAGCGCCGCGTGGCGCTCCCCGACCGATCACACGCCTGGTCGTCGGGCGGCGAACCGCCCGTCGGGGTCATTCCTCCTCGACCGTCCGGCGTCGGCCACGCATCACGACGAGACCGACCACGATGATCACGACGAGGGCGATGACGCCGAGGATCAGCGGCACCGACGAGCTCGAGCTCGGCGAGGTGGGCGGCGTCGTGGTCGGCTGCGAGGGTGCCGGGGCGCCGCTGGCCGTTCCGGTGCCGCTGGATGCCTCGGCAGACGGCGCCGCCGACGGCTGCGCCGATGCGTCGGTCAGGAGCGTGTAGCCACGCGACCCGTACCCGAACAGCGGCGTGCCGCCCTGGGTCGGCTGGTTCGTCCAGCCGGCGAACTTGTCCGTCCGGTAGGCGTGCAGCTCGGCGTCGTAGTAGAGGATGTGGTAGGGCGCCTCGTCGTAGACGAGGTTCTGCATCTCGGCGAGGATCGCCTTGCGCTTGACCGGATCGGACTCGGCGCGCTGCTGCTTGAACAGCTCGTCGTAGTGGGTGTTCGAGTAGTAGCTGTCGCTCGATGCGCCGATCTCGCTTGTCTGGAAGAACTTCAGGAGCGACGTCGGATCCGGATCGCCGACCCAGCCCCACATGTAGATGTCGTAGTCGGCGGGACCGTCGGGCGGGCCGGTGACGTCGTCGATCAGCTTGCCCTCTTCGGTGACCGCGGGCGTGACCGTGATCCCGAGCTGGCCGAACCACTCGGCGATGAACTGGGCGTTCGTCGCGTTCTCCGCCTCCGAGTCGGGCCAGGTCAGACGGAGGTTGATGACCTTGCCGTCCTTGTCGAGCCGCTTGTTGCTGGCGTCGAGCGTGTAGCCGGCCGCGTCGAGGCGCGTCTTCGCCTCCGCGATGTCGAACTTCCGCGGCTTGTCAGGCTCGACGTGCCAGCGGGTGTGGAACGGCGGGATGATCGTCGTGCCCGCCGTGCCGTATCCGCCGAGGGTCGTGTCGACGAGCTTCTGCTCATCGATCGCGTATCCCAGGGCGTCGCGGAAGGCGATATCCGAGAGCGCCGTCGTCGAGCCGCCGTAGCCCTTCTTCTTGCCGCCGGTGTTGAACGACAGCTCGGTATAGCCGTTCGCGATGCCGTCGACGGTCTTGATGTTCGGCTCGGTCTTCAGGGCATTGAACTGGTCGGCGAGGACGCCGCGGACGTAGTCGATCTCACCGGTCTTGAGCGCCTGGACCATCGTGTCGCCGCTCGCGAAGTGCTGGATGATCACTTCCTTGGCCGCGCCCTTCGGCCCCCAGTAGTTCTCGTTGCGGGCGAACCGGATGAACTCGCCCGGCTTCCACTCGACCACCTGGTATGGGCCCGTTCCGACGATCGGCGGGTTGTTCTTGAAGAAGCCGGTGACCTTCGGGTCGCCGATCTGGGCGAGCGAGAACTTCGACCAGATGTGCTTCGGGAGGATCGGGATGTACGCCTGCAGGAGCAGCGTGTTCGCGAACTCGGTCGTGACGACGAGGGTCGTCGGATCGGTCGCCTTGACGGTCTTGACGCCGCTGTCGGTGAGGTAGCCCTCGAGGTAGCCCTCGCCGAGGTAGCCACGTTCCGACGCGACGCCATCGAGGATCGTCTGGTAGGTCCAGGCAGCGTCCTCGGCCGTCGCCGGCTGGCCGTCGGACCATTTCATGCCGGGCCGGATCTTGAAGGTCCACGTCAGGCCATCCGAGGATTGGGTCCACGATTCCGCGAAGCCGGCCACCGGCTCGATGTCCGGCCCGAAGTTCACCA
>DASUPH010000142.1:0-2034 GCA_036276275.1 Candidatus Limnocylindrales bacterium | reverse complement strand
GGGTCAGCTCGTAGATGGCGATCCTCTGGCCGCCGGGTGCCCGGAACGAGCACACCGGGCCCTGCGGGATCTCGAGGGTCGCCCCGCGCTCCCATCCCCGCGACTCGAGCTCGGTCATCGCGTCGGGGAGGCTGGCGACGCGATAGACGAGGATCGGGACGTCGCCCTCGAGATGATCGGCGAGCAGGATCCGGGGCGGCTCCTCGGAGAGCTCGATCATTGCCACACGCGTGCCCATCGCCTCGATCGCGAAGACGAGCCGGCCGCCGAGGACGTCGGTGTAGTACGCCATGTCGGCCGCGACGGCCGCGCTCGGCGTGTAGAGGTAGTCGAGATGTTCGAACAGCATGCGAGAAGGCTACAGCCGCGCGTCCTGGCGGCGACCGCTGGACTTTACGGTCGTCGCGGATCGTCGCAAGATGAAGAAGCCGAACGCCGCGAAAGAGGGAGGGATCCATCGTGAAGGCCCCAGTCGGACGCGCGGGCACCCATCGCCGATCGACAGAAGCCCGTGGAATCCGGGCGATGCTGGTCGGGGTCCTCGCCGCGATCACCCTCCTCTTGCCCGTCGCGACCGAAGCCGCGTCGTATCCCGACTCGATGGCCTCGACAGGAGATTCGATCACCCGCGCCTACAACACCGGCTTCTTCCCCTACACGGACAACGCCGCCGGCTCCTGGTCGACCGGCACGAACACCGGCGTGGCGAGCCACTACAGCCGCCTCCTCGCCCTGAATCCGGCGATCCGCGGCAAGAACTACAACGACGCGAAGTCTGGTGCAAGGATGGCCGATCTCAACGGCCAGATGACGAAGGTCGTGTCGCAGCACGTCGAGTACGTGACGGTCCTCATGGGCGGCAACGACGTCTGCACGTCCAGCCCCGCGACGATGACGTCGGTCGCTGCCTTCACGAGCCAGTTCCGAACGGCGATGGACACGATCACCGCCGGATCGCCCGGCACCCGCGTGTATGTCGTCAGCATCCCGAGCGTGATGCGTCTCTGGTCGACCCTGAAGGGCAGCGCCACCGTCCGCCTCGTCTGGAGCCTCTTCGGCGTCTGCCAGTCGATGCTGAAGAACCCGCTGTCGACCGCCGTGGCGGATGTCGAGCGGCGCTCGACGGTCGATCAACGAGAGCGCGCCTACAACGGCGTTCTCGAGTCCGTCTGCGCCGAGTACAGGCGGTGTCGCTTCGACGGCAACGCCGTCTTCGATTACGCCTTCAGCGCTGCCGACATCACGGGCCGTGACGACTTCCACCCGTCGCTCACGGGCCAGAAGAACATCGCGGCGGTCACCTGGGCGGCGGGCTTCTTCGGGCCATAGCCTGACGCCCGCGCCTCAGATGCTCAGAACGTCGTCTCGGTCTGGTGCGACAGGCCGTCGGCGATCGAGGCGTACGCCTTCAGGGTGATGTCGAGGACGTGGCGGGCCTGTTCGGCCGTCAGGACGGGCTTGGCCTCGCCAAGGACGCACGCGACGAAGTGAGTCACCCCCGTCTCGACCACGCCGGCCTCGTCCGCGGGCGCCCCGACGTCGTCGATCCAGCCTTCACGTGCCTCCGGGCCGTCATCGTCGACATAGATGCTGACCGGGGCATCCTCCTCCCACGATTGGCCTCCGAAGCTGATCGTGGCCATCGGGAAATGCAGCTCGAGCCACGGGGCCCTGGTCGCGGGCGTCCCGAAGCTCGCCAGGAGCTGACCGAGAGCGCCACTGGCGAACTCGAGGTTGATCAGGACGTGATCGGGCGTCGTGACCTCGATCGTCTGGCCCGTCAGCGGCCCGCCACGGACGACTCGTGTCGGTGACCCGATGGCGCCCATGGCCTGGACCCGCGTCACTGGTCCGAGCAGCGTCGTCACCTCGTGGAGCCGGTACACGCCGTGATCGAAGACCGGCCCGACGCCGGCCCGATAGAACGGGCTCGGGTCGCCGGTGTACTCCCGCCAGGCGGCCGGGCCGGGATCGGCGTGGTGGGCGACGGCCAGGGTCGGTGACCCGTAGCGGCCCGAGGCGATGACCTCGGCC
>DASUPH010000141.1:0-3051 GCA_036276275.1 Candidatus Limnocylindrales bacterium | reverse complement strand
CAAGTACCTCGGGTTCTTCGGTGCCGTGTTCGGCCTGTCGTCGCTTGTCGGCCCGTGGCTCGGCGGGACGATCACCGATAACTTCGGCTGGCACTGGATCTTCTACATCAACATCCCGATCGGGCTGATCTCGCTGTTCATCCTGTGGCGCCTGCTGCCGGCGATCAAGCGGCCGGAGGCCGGCCGCAACATCGATTATCTCGGCGCTGCGGCGTTCACGGCCGCTGTCGGGCCGTTCCTCGTCGGCCTGTCGAACAAGTCGGGCGGGGAATGGACCGACCCGGCGGTCGGCGGCCTCATGGCCGTCGGCGTCGTCCTCGGCCTCGTGTTCATCTGGATCGAATCGCGGGCGGCCGACCCGATCGTGCCGCTCGGCCTGTTCCGGTTGCCGACGTTCTCGATCTCCGTTGCGGCGATGTTCTTCGCCGGTTTCGGGTTCCTGACCGGGATCATCTTCCTGCCGCGCTGGTTCCAGGCGGTCGCCGGCGTCAGCGCGACGGAATCGGGCTTCAACATCCTGCCCCTGCTCTTCGGGCTGATCTTCAGCGCGATCGCCGCGGGCCAGATCGTGGCCCGGGTCGGGCGCTACAAGTACCTGATGTTCGGCTCGCTGCTGCTGCTCGCCGTCTCGCTCTTTCTCATGACGAACCTCCGGACCGAAACGGACCGACCGATCCTCTGGCTCTGGATGCTCCTGGCCGGGCTCGGGATCGGACCGTCGTTCGCCGTGTTCACCCTGATCGTCCAGAATGCCGTGTCGCCCGACCGGATCGGCGTCGCCACGAGCAGCCTGACGTTCTTCCAGCAGATGGGCGGGACGGTCGGGCTCACGATCGCCGGGACCCTGTTCGGCGATCGGATCCGGACGGAGATCCCGGTCCAGCTCGTCGCGAAGGGAGTGCCGCAGCAGATCGTCGACCAGTTCTCCGCCGGCGGGGCTGCGACCCAGCTCGACCTGACCGGGACCGGCGATCTCGGGGCGAAGATCCTCACCGGGACACCGGATCCGTTCAAGCCGCTGATCGAGCCGCTGATCCCGAACATCGTCGGCGGCATCCACGAAGCGATCTCCATTGCGATCGCGAATACGTTCTGGGCCGGCATCGTGGCGGCCGTGCTGGCGGCGCTCCTGGTCCTGCTCCTGCACGAGGTGCCGATGCGGACGACGATGGAAGGCGGAGCGACGCTGCGGGAGGGCGATGCGCCACGGTCGCCGGAGAGCGCCGGCGCCACCGGGTAATGGCGCGAAAGCGGGAGAGGCCGTCCCCCCACGGCCTCTCCCGCTCGCGATGCCGCCGAGGATCAGGCCCGGTTGGACTCGATCCGGCAGGCGAATTGGGCGACCTTCGCCGAGGCGAGTGTCGCTGCCGGACTGCCGCCCGCGGCGACCGCGCCGGCGCACGAGACCGACGGGTTCCACGGGTTGAACAGCCCGGACGGGTTGTCGTTCCAGATCCAGACGTGGAGCATGTAGAACGGCGGGATGGCGTAGACGGTCAGGTCGGAGCCGGGCACCGCGTTGACGGGCATGAACTCCTGGCCGAACAGCATCGGCATCTCACCCGGATGATCGGCATTCCAGGCAGCCTGGAAGGTGACGAACTCGAGGGCGGCGAGATGGAGCTTGCCGTCGGCGTCGGGCGCGTACACGAGGGCTTCCGGCTTCGTCGGGTCGAGCGTCGTGTCGAGCAGGCTGCCCTTGATGTAGTGGAAGCCCATCGCACCATCGGCGCCGTGCGAGATGCACTCGTGGAGGGGAGCGGGCGCGTCCGGCCGGCCGTAGCCGGCGCTGCCGGCGGCCGCCAGGGAGTGGAACCGCCCCGTGGCCGCCTTGGCGGCCGTCAGGTCGGACGGTCGGGCGACCGCGGTGCTGAGCGCGATCGAGGTCATGGCGAGGATCGCCATGGTCGCCGCGGCGAGGTAGGTCTTCGAACGGGTCATCGTCATGCTCCCTCGATCACTGGGTAGATCGACTCCGCCACGAGGCCGTGCGCCTCGCGATGGACCCGGTTGGCTGCATCGGCATCGGGCGCGTCGACCAGACAGAAGATCCTGCCGGCCGACTCGTCGACCCAGTAGCGGAGATAGCGGACGCCGTAGCGATCCTGCGTGTTCAGATCGGCGAGATGGGCCTGGGCGACGTCGCCGGCCTTCACTCCTCCATCGATCGCGTGGCTGTCCATGAACAGGGCCATGGGTGCCTCCTTTCGGATGCCACCATCGCCGTCGGCAGCCGGATCGCGCATCGGTCGTCCTACCTACGTAGGGTCCGAACCGATACCGATGCCGGGAGGTTTGTTCGTGTCCCCGGGACCGATTCACGACGTCCGGGAACGGACGTCCTGTCCGGACTGACTCTTTCGTCCCGTGTCCAACTACGTCGTCCATCGCGTCCAATAGGGAGTGGTGCACTGACGAGAGGACCGGTACGATCACAACAACCCCCGAACCGCGACGAACGGCACGTCGACTGATTGGCCGGCTGTTGCTGGCAGCAGCAGCGACGTGCCTTGCGTTGCTGTTCTCGCAATCGACCATTGCTGCCACGCGGACATGGACCGGGCTCGGGGTCACGAACAACTGGAACGACGCCGCCAACTGGTCGGGGGGCATCGTCCCGGGCGCCGCGGACATCGCGACGTTCGACGCGACGAGCAGCAAGAACGCGACCATGAACGTGGCCGTGAATGTCCTCGGCGTGTCGATCGGCTCGGGATATGGCGGCACGATCACGCAAGCGGGCGGGATCGCGGCGACGGTCGGCACAACCGGCTGGACCGAGGCGGGTGGCACCTTCGTCGGCGGCACGGCCGCGTTCACGGTGAACGGCCCCTTCGCGATCTCGGGTGGGAGCTTCTCGGCCACGACCGCGACGCAGTCCGTGTCGGGCGCCTTCACCGTCTCGGGCGGGACGTTCAATGCCGGCACGGGCACCGTGTCGTTCGGTGGCGCAGCGGCGACGCTCACGGTGTCGACGGCTGACACCTTCCGGAACATCACCGTTGCGGCCGGCGCCAAGACGATCGCGGCCGGCACGACCCTGACCGCGAC
>DASUPH010000140.1:0-6298 GCA_036276275.1 Candidatus Limnocylindrales bacterium | reverse complement strand
GCCCGTCGAACAGGATCGATGCCGTGCCGATCCCGATGAGGGCCACGTCGAGACGCGTCCAACCGGGCAGGAGAACGCCGGATGCGAACGGCCGACGCGTGACCAGCCCGTCGCGCGGATCGCCGATGAGGGCGAACGGCGCCAGCCGGCCGAGGACGCCGAACCAGACGCTGAACGTCTCGCCCTCGCGCCGCCACGTGTCGCGCCCGAACTGGGCCATCATCGCGAGCGTGAACGCGGTGTAGCCGACGAGGACGATGAAGAGCGAGCGCGGCCCACCGCCGTTGCCGACCAGCTCCAGCCAGACGAAGAAGAGGAGCCCGACGACCGCCGGCCAGCGACGCAGCGCGGGCGGGATCTCGGCGGTCGGCCAGCCCTGGACCCCTAGGCGGCGCAGGATCGCCGCGCCGATGTCGTGGAGCGTCGCGAACGGGTCGAGCCAGTGCCAGACCGGGCCGACGAGGGCGGACAGGAGGGCGAGCCCGACCCAGCCGTAGACCCACAGGAAGAGCGTGGTGACGTCGGCCGCGCTGACGCCGCCCGCGATCCCCTGGGCGACGATCCAGAGCCAGCCGATCAACCCGACCGCGCGCAGCAGGATTCGGAGCCATGCCGGCGGCCGGCGACCCTCGCCGACGATCGGGGGCTCGGCGCGCACGTCCGCGATCAGCAGGAAGGCGAACGAGAGCGCAACCGCGATCGCGGCACCCGCGAGGTAGACGATGAGCGGGAGCCGGCTCTGGTACGTGTTCGACAGGGCGTGGGCGAGGACGGCCGATGGCGCGGCCAGGGCGATGGCGACGACGGCAGGGATGACGACCAGGGCCGCACGCCGCCCGGCCCGCACCGCCATCAGCCGACCCGGCGCGAGCGGTTCCGGAGCAGCCAGAACGCGAGGGCCCCGAGGACGATGAGGGCCGCAATCACCGGGATGATGGCGTCGCTCGTGGACGTCGTCGGCGTGCCCGTGCCACCCGTCGGCGACGCCGAGGGACCGGGCGAGGACGTCGAAGGGCTCGCCGCCTCCGACGCCTCGGCACTCGGGCTGGCCGACGCCGACGGGGCGACGCTCGGGCTCGGCGTCGCGGCGACGACCGTGAACGTCGTTTCCCCGTGTGCCAGCTCGCTGTCCTCGGTGGAGAACGACGTCCAGCGGATCGTGTACGCGCCCGGCGGCAGTGGCGACAGCGCGAGGGTCATTCGCCGCGGAGACGCTGGGTCCACCTTGCCACCCTCCGCGACGACCGTGCCGCCTGCGTTGACGATCCGGAAGTTGCTCTTGGCTGGATCGAGGTTCTGGACGAATGTCCCGACGATCTGGGCAGGCGGCGGGCCACTCGACTTGTCGGCGGGACTGATGGTGTCGAGCTCGGCATGGCCGAGGACCGCGGAGGGGACAAGGGTCAGCAGCAGGACGGCGGCAAGGAGGAGGCGAGCGCGGCGGATCGGCATGGGCCGGAGTGTAGACCGGCCTGCGATCGACGGCCGGGGCCGCCGCGGGAGAGAAACGGCCCCGGCCTTCGATCGGACGTCAGGCGGCGATCAGGCCCGCGATCTCCGGAATGACTGAAGGGAGCTGAAGACCGAGTCGCATCGTCGTCAGACCGGGCTGGCCATGGGATCGCTTGCGTCCGGGGCCGCCTCGCCGGAACGGCCCGCGATCGCGACGCCGACGGCGATCAGCCAGCGGCCGAGCCGCCGCCGTGGACCCGTACCGGTTTCTCGGGGAGCGGCTCGGAGGTCACGGGCGCGCTCGGCTCGGAGGGCGGCGGCGTCGCGCTCGAGACCGTGGATGTGATCGGCCACGAGGGCCTGCTGCAGCTGTTCCATGTCCTTCTCCTGTTCGTGTCATCTATCGGGTGTTAGACGGTTATCTAACCCTCGCCGCCGAAGAGGGGCCGCGGCATCCGGTCGCGGCCCGATGAGCGGGATCTGGACCGGCTAGCCGATGAGGAACCGCTTGATCTCCGCCGAGGCGTCGTCGAGCCGGTTGCGGCGGAGGCTGTAGTACATGACCGTGCCGGACTCCGTGATCGTCACCAGGCCCGCCGAGCGCAGCAGGGCAAGGTGGTGCTTGATCGTCGGTTTCGAGAGATCGAGCAGCTGGGCGATCTCGGTGAGGTAGAGGTCCCGCGACGCGAGGAGCTTGAGGATCTTCAGGCGGGTCGCGTCGCCTAGGGCGCGGTGCAGGCGCACGACCGATTGCGGCGCCGCCAGGCTGTCGGCCGGATCGAGGGCGCTGTCGGCGACGGGATAGCCGAAGAACCGCCAGTCGCTGCCCGACATCAGGAAGTTGTACGGCCGCGAGAAGTACGACGGGCCGAGGATGACCCGCCGGACGCCGGGCTCCGGCAGCCAGCGGATGCCACCGGTCGTCGTCTCGATGAGGTCGGTCGCGGCCAGGGTCGCCCGGTCGCCGGCGCGGCCGTCGTAGTCGCGGTCGATGATCTCGCCGATCCGCGGCTCGATCTCGACGAACTCCTTCTGCCACGCCGCCAGCACGTCCACGATCCGGTCACGAGCGGCCGTCGGGTCCCCTAGGATCGCGATCAGGCCGTCGCGGTTCCACTCCGGCAGACGTTCCTCGAGCGTCGGCAGGACGCTCTTGTCGCCGTCGATCGCGCGTCCGACGAGCTCGTCGACCGCGGGGTCGTGATGATGGTCCTCGACGATCGGCCCGATCACGTCCCGGGGCTCGCTCGAAGCGAGGAGCTCGACGAACTCGGACGCCGTTCGGACCTCGGGGCGGCCGATGAGAAGGACGCCGGTGTTGATGCACAGCTCCGAGTCGAACATCTCAGCGAGCCCGATCCGGGCGTCCGCCGGCAGGGACGCCTTGGCGTCGGTCAGCCAGCGACGGTCCTCGGCAGGCAGGTCGTCGGTCGAGCCGGCCTCGCCCGAGAGGCTGAACAGGAAGTCGAAGGCCGGCCGGACATCCCACTCGATCGTGAACGACGAGCTGCCGCGGCCGAGATCGCGGACGATCGGTCGCTGCGATCCGTCGAGTCGCCGCTGGGCGAGTCGGCGGGTGGCCGGGCGAGCTGCCATTTTCGAGTGTCTCCTAACGCGTGTTAGACGGATATCTAACCCGCAATCTAGCGAGGCGAGCGCGGCGTGTCAAGAGCCCGCCCGCGAACGGGTCACGTTGCAACGCCGGGATGGGTCGAGCAGCCTACAATCGGTCGCCCGAGCTTTCTCCAGGAGCGTGCCCCCGCATGCCGACCCAGCCGACCGTCTCGTTCACCGATGAGCGCCTGGCCAACGGCCTCCGCCTGATCATCTCGGTCGATCGGCTGGCACCCGTCGTCGCGGTCAACCTCTGGTACGACGTCGGCTCGAAGCACGAGGTCGAGGGCAAGACCGGCTTCGCCCACCTCTTCGAGCACGTGATGTTCCAGGGCTCGCGGAACGTCGCCAAGGCCGAGCACATGGCCCTCGTCCAGGCGGCCGGCGGGACGTTGAACGGGAGCACCTGGCTCGATCGGACGAACTACTACGAGACGCTCCCGTCGCACCAGGCCGAGCTCGCCCTCTGGCTCGAGGCCGATCGGATGGGCACGCTGCTCGACGCCCTCAGCCAGGAAAACCTCGACAACCAGCGCGAGGTCGTGAAGAACGAGAAGCGCTGGTCGTACGACAACCGCCCGTACGGCTCGTGGTACGAGAAGCTCCAGGGCCACCTCTACCCGCCCGAGCATCCGTACCACCACGTGACGATCGGCTCGATGGCGGACCTCGACGCCGCCTCGATCGAGGACGTCAGTGCGTTCTTCCGGACCTGGTACGCCCCCAACAACGCGGTCCTGACGGTCGTCGGCGACGTCGACTCCGACGCGATCCGGCGCTGGACCGAGCAGTACTTCGGCGGCATCCCCGCCAACCCCTCGATTCCGGAGCTCGGCGACCTCTCGCTGCCGGCGATCCTCGGCGAGGAGCGCCGCGAGACCGTCCACGACAAGGTGCCCCTGCCCCGGGTCTACGTCGGCTTCCGGGCGCCGAGGTTCGGCGACGACCGTCTCGATGCGCTCGACATCGCCGCCCAGATCCTGGCCGGTGGCAAGGGCTCGCGTCTCCATCGGCGGCTGGTCCGCGACGAGCGGATCGCGCAGGACATCGCCCTCGTCCCGCTCGGCTTCGTCGGCGGCGCGTCGATCGTCGCCGGCTGGGCGACCGTCCGGCCCGGCGTCGCGATCGAGCGGGTCGAGACCGCCCTCCACGAGGAGCTGGAGCGGCTCGGACGCGAGCCGATCACCGACGACGAGCTGGCCCGGGCCCGGGCCCTGATCGAGACCGAGGAGCTCGGCGGCCTCTCACGGGTCGAGGAGCGGGCCGACCGACTCTCGATGTACGCGACGCTGTTCGACGACCCGGACCTGATCAACCGGATGCTGCCGCGCTACCTCGCCGTGACCGCGGACGACATCCAGCGGGTTGCGAGCGAGGTGTTCCGCGCCGACAACCGGGTCGTGCTGACCTACCTGCCGGAGCTGCCGCCCGCCGACACGGTGGCCGCGACCGAGGATTCGATCACCCCGATCGACGTGGCCGATGCGCCCCAGGCGCCCGACGACGAGGAGGTCGCGGCGTGACCGACGGGGCCGTCCAGGTCGTCGCGACCCGCCCGACACCCGGCACCCCGCGGCCGTACGACTTCCCGGAAGTCGAGCGGACCCGTCTCGCGAACGGCCTCTCCCTGGTCGTCGCCAACCTGCCCGGTCGGCCGCTGGTGTCGGCCACCCTCGTCCTCGGGAACGGCGCAGGCGACGAGCCCGACGGCGACGCCGGCGCGACGGTCCTGGCCGCCCGCGCCGTGACCGAGGGGACGGAGCGGTTCGATGCGATCGCCCTGGTCGAGGCCAGCGAGCGACTCGGAGCGGCGATCCACGCCGACGCCGGCTGGGACGCGATGTCGATCGGCGTCGACGTGCCCGCCACGCGTCTCGAGCCGGCCCTCGAGCTGCTCGCCGAGGTCGCCCTCCACCCGACCTTCCCGACCGCCGAGGTCGACCGCCTTCGCGATGAACGGCTCAACGACCTGCTCCAGGCCGAGGCCGATCCGCGCCGCCGAGCGGACGAGGCCTACTCGGCGACGATCTACACCGCCGGATCGCCCTACCGCCGGCCGTCGGGCGGCACGAAGGAGTCGGTCGAGCGCCTCGACCCGGCTCGCCTGCGGACCGCATACCAGCGCGGTCTGGACCCGGCCCGAACGACGCTGATCGTCGGCGGCGATCTCGCCGGGATCGACCTCGCCGCGATCACCGAGCGGCTGTTCGGCGCCTGGGGCTCGTCGTTTGGCGCGGGCTCGACCGGTCTCGTCGTCGCCGAGGGGGCCGTCCGGGAGCGGTTCGTCCGGGTCCTCCACCGACCGGGCTCCGTCCAGACCGAGATCCGGATCGGCCACATCGGACTGCCGCGTCGGATCCCGGACTTCCACGCGCTGTCGGTCATGGGCGCGATCCTCGGCGGCCTGTTCAACTCCCGCCTGAACACGAAGCTCCGGGAGGAGAAGGGCTACACCTACGGCGCCGGTGCGGGCTTCGACCTGCGACGCGCGGCCGGCCCGTTCGCCGCCCGAGCGGCCGTCAACACCGAGGTCACGGTCCCCGCGATCGTCGACATCCTCGCCGAGCTCGATCGGATCCGGGACGAGCCGGTGACGGACACGGAGCTCAAGTCCGCCCGGGACTTTCTCGTCGGGGTCTTCCCGCTCCGGTTCGAGACGCCGGGACCCGTCGTCGGCGCGCTGGCCGGTCTCGTGATCCACGACCTGCCGGACGACGAGCTGGCCCGCTACCGCCCGGCGATCGAGGCGGTGACGGTCGACGCGGTGCAGCAGGCCGCCCGGAGCCACATCCGGCCGGATGCCGCGGCGATCGTCCTCGTCGGTGACGCCGACGCGTTCGGATCGGATCTCGAGGCGGCCGGTTTCGGGCGGCTCGTGATCGAGCGTGACGCCGGACCACAGGACGAAGGTCGGGACGAGGGCGTCCAGGAGGCGCTCGGGCCGCTCGACGAGGGGTCGGGCGGGCCGACCGAAGGGGGCGAGGAGCCCGAACCCGAGCCGACGACCGGCTGATCGGCGGATCGGGGGTTCAGCGCGGAGTCGCGCTCGCGCCGGAGCCGGAGCCGGCTGCGCTCAGCGAGCGGGCGCGACGGGAGATTCGAGGGCGGATCGCGAGGCGGCGCGTGAGGACGAGTCCCCGGTGCGGGGCCAGAACAGCCCGAGCGGATCGAGCGTCACGAGGCCGGCGACGGCGAACGCGATGATCGGACCCGCGATCCGCGGGACCTCGGT
>DASUPH010000139.1:0-6261 GCA_036276275.1 Candidatus Limnocylindrales bacterium | reverse complement strand
CGGTCAGGAGCCCGTCCGGACCGCCGACGATGAAGAGGCCAGGCAGCCCGATCCCGACGAGCGGCAGCCCGAGACGCCAGGCCGTCTCGAGCTCGACGATCGCGAGGCTGATCGGCAGCCCGATCCGCCGCTCGACGACCGCGTCGAGGAGGCTGTTGGCCGGGTCGGCGTACTCGGCCGCGGTCGGACCGCGGTAGCCGACCTCGCGGTAGAGCACGTCATGGAGGCGGTCGACGACCTCGTCGATGGGATCTCCCTCGTCGAGGCGGATCCTCGCTCGCTGGGCGAGGTGGTCGAGGTGGTCGAGGACCGCGTCCTCGTCCGGCGCGGACCGGCCGTGGGCGGCAATCACGAGGGCCGCGACCGCGAGATCGATGTCCGCTTCGGGACGAGCGACGAGGCGCGCGAAACGCGCACGCGTGGCGACCCTGGCATCGTCGATCCGGTCGCGTCGCTCCGTCATCGGCCGCATTCTAGGCCCGCCGATGCCCGGTGACACCATCCCGATCGCCGGGCGCTGGTCAACGTTCGGGCCATGATCTACCGTGAGGCGATGACCGATCCCGAGACACCCGAACCGAAGAAGCGCCCGCTGCGCGGCTCGGGCGGCATCGGCCAGACGATGGGCGGGATCCTCGTCGGCTTCGATTACCAGGTCTTTCGGGCGTCGAAGCCACCGGCCGAGCTGGTCGAGGCGGCAAAGCCGGTCCGCGGCCTCTCCGGCGAGGGCGCCGTCGTGGATGTCGACGCTCCTGCGCTCGCTTCCGCATCCGGAGACGGCGAGAGTCCCGTGCCGGGTCGTCGCCGCCGGAAGCAGCCGCGGGTCTGACCGACCGATCCATCGGGCGCTCCGCCTGATGGCGCCCCGTCACGGGTTGGGGTAGTCTTCGGAATTCCTACCGGTGCACTCGGAGATCCACCTCGGCGATGCCTGCGGAGACCACGATCCCGTCGTCCGCGCCCGGTCTCGGGCCGCTGCGAGCGGCACCGCCCGGGCTGCCGGAGCCATCGCTCGCGCCGCCGGTCGTCGCCGAATCGGACGACCCGTTCGCCGCGTTGCGGGTGATCGGCCTGCTGGCCCGGATCGAGCGTGGGCGGCCCGTCCGGATCGCCGATCTCGTCGACCGGCTGAACGCCACGTATCTCGACTGGATCTTCGCGCCGAGCGTGGTCGCGGACGTCGCGGTCGCGCTGCAGGCGAACTGGATGGCCGACTACCGGAACAGCTCCGGGATCGTGCTCGAGGACGGGCCGTACGGGCCGACGATCGAGATCGAGGACAGCAGCCGGGTCGATCCATGGGTCGTCCGCCAGGCCGAACGGGAAGCCGTCGCGTGCCGCGATCGGTTGGCCGCGTTCAGCCGCCTCGATCGTGCAGCAGGGGAGGGTTGATTCCGATGTCGTCGTGTCCCGAGCGAGCCCGATCGCGCTGATCGCCGGCTCGCCGTCTCGACTGCTCGCGATCCGTCATGCATCACCGGCGCTGCGGCGCCCGAACTCGAGGAGACACCGATGACCGTTCCCGGCTACGCCAACGACGTCCTCGTCGACGCCGACTGGGCCAGGGCCCACCTGGACGACCCGACCGTCCGCTTCGTCGAGGTCGACGTCGATACGACCGCGTATGACCAGAGCCACATCCCGGGCGCCGTGGGCTGGAACTGGACCAGCCAGCTGGCCGACGGGATCCGTCGCGACATCGCCAGCCGCGATGAGTTCAGCAAGCTCCTGAGCGAGAGCGGGATCGGCCCCGACACGACGATCGTGCTCTATGGCGACAACAACAACTGGTTCGCCGCCTGGGCCTACTGGCAGCTGAAGCTGTTCGGTCATCGCGACGTCCGGATCATCAACGGCGGCCGGAAGTTCTGGCTCGACAACGGCCTGCCGCTGACCACCGATGCCGCGTCGAACGCGGCGACCGGCTACCAGCTGCCCGAGCCCGACTTCAGCCTCCGCGCCTTCCAGAGCGACATCACACCGCGGCTCGGGGCGTCCGATTTCGCCCTCGTCGACGTCCGCTCCCCGGCCGAGTTCAACGGCGAGGTCATCGCCCCGCCCGGCATGACCGAGACCGCCCAGCGGGCCGGCCATATCCCCGGCGCGGCATCGATTCCGTGGGCCCAGACCGTTCGCGAGGACGGCACGTTCAAGAGTCGCGACGAGCTGGCCGACCTGTACGAGGCGAAGGGCGTGACGCCCGACAAGGACGTCATCGCCTACTGCCGGATCGGCGAGCGATCGAGCCATTCGTGGTTCGTCCTGCACGAGCTGCTCGGCTACAAGCGCGTCCGCAACTACGACGGCTCGTGGACCGAGTGGGGCAGCATGGTCGGCATGCCGATCGAGAAGCCGACGCTCGTCACCGCCTGAGCCTTCGCTGCGCTCGCTGCTCGTAACTGCGACAGTCCTAGCGCATGCCCGGGTTCGGGATGAGGCGGGCCGGGTCGATGAGGTCCTCCCGACTCGCCAGGTAGGTGTCGCGGTCGGCGATCCGGAACCCCAGCTCGAGGAGGCTCCGGAGGACCGGGCTGGGGCCCTGGATGCAGACGAACACGGGGCCGTCGCGGGCCGCCCGGCGCATCGCCGCGAGGGTGACTGCGACCGGTTCGGCGTCCGGATGGACGACGAGGCGCTCGAGAACGCGGACGGCCGATGCCTGCCGCGCACGGGCGTGCCCGATCGCGACCGGCTGCCCGGCGTCGAGGACGACGAACGGGTCGGCTTCGAGCTGGGTCGACCAGAAGGCGTGGTCGGGCCGGCGGTCCTGGCCGGTCCAATCGAGCTCGATCTCTGCGAGCCGGGCCGCGATCGCGGGTTCCGTCGGCAGGCCCGCGCCCGTTGGCCCAAGCTTGGCCCCCGGCCCTTCGACGTAGAGGCTGGGCCACAGCGGCGTCATGCCGGCCCGGACATAGAGCGGCAGGGCGCGCGGATCGTCGGACGCGAACGTGGATCGTTCGATCGCCTCGTCGAAGACTGTCTCGAGCAGGGGCCGGCCGATCCCCTGGCCGAGACGATCGAGCCTGACGAACAGGTCGGCGAGGTGCCAGCCGCGACCCGTGTCGACGGCGGCCGCGAAGCCGACGATCTCGTCGGCGCCGACGGAGACGACGGTCCGACCGGTGTCGATCAGGTGGCGGAGGTACGGCCCGACGACGTCGCCGTAAACGATCGGGCCGTCGTTGCCGTGGCTCGCGAGGATTGCCCGGATCGACGGGATGTCAGCGAACGTCGCCTGCCGGATCGCCGCCTCCGGGCCCGTCATCCGCCCGGCCGGCTCGGGCCGCGCCCGAACCGGGCCATCGTCTCGACGAGGCGATCGTGGGGCAGGGCATGGGCGACGATCCCGTCCCGCCCCGTCATCGTCTCGGCGCCGACGAGGGCGTTGACGATCGACTCCTCGGTCGCCTCGATGACCGCGTCGAACAGTGCGCCGATCGCGAAGTCATTGAGGACGCGAATATCGGCGGTCACCCGCGGATCGGCCCGGAACGAGCTCCGCGGCAGGGACCGATTGCCCGTGGCGAAGCAGAGGAAGAGGTCGCCGCTCGACGGCGCACCCGTGCCGCCCATCCGGGCGATCCCCAGGCCGGCGCGCTGCGCCAGCCGTTCGCACTGGTGGGGGAGGATCGGGGCGTCAGTCGCGATGATCGCGATGATCGATCCGGAACCCGGCGGCGGCACTGGCGCCGTCCGACCCGGCCCGTCGTCGTCGTCGCCGGGCGGATACGGGGTCGGCACGTCCGAGATGGGGATCGCTTCGCCGACGGGCACGCCGTCGATCCGGAGCCAGTCGCGCCGGCCGTAGTTCGCCTGGACGAGGACGCCGACGGTGAACCCGCCCGATGTGGCGTCGACGATCCGCGACGCCGTCCCGATCCCGCCCTTGAACTCGTGGCAGACCATCCCCGTCCCGCCGCCGACCGCGCCCTCCTGGACCGGTCCGTCGGTGGCCGCTTCGAGAGCCTGGTCGACGTGATCCGCGCTGACGTGGAAGCCGTCGATGTCGTTGAGGAGACCGTCCCAGGTCTCGCCCACGACCGGCAGGGCCCAGAAGGAGCTTCCGAACGGGAGCCGTCGAACGGCGTGGCGGATGATCCCGTCGCGGACGACGCCGACGGAGTGCGTGTTCGTGATTCCGATCGGCCCGGTCAACAGCCCTGCCTCCCGGATCCATTCGAGACCGGTGAGCTCGCCGTTGCCGTTGAGCGTGTGGCTCCCGGCGAACAGCGGCTCGGTGAAGACGTCGCCGTCGTGCGGGACGACCATCGTCACGCCGGTCCGGACAGGCCCGTCGCCGACGACCAGGGCACCGTCGCCGCGGACGATCGTCGCGTGACCGACCCGGACGCCGCGCACGTCGGTGATCGCGTTGGCGGGTCCTGGCCGGCCTCGGCCGATCACGATCCCGAGATCACGCGCTCGCACGGATGCCACCCTCCCTGCCCCGGCTGTCGCTGTCGCACCGCTTGGGCTGTCTGTCCCTATCATCGCCCGGTGATCCATCCCGCGAGCGAGCGTTCCGCGGGCGCAGCCGCAACCGCGTCAGCAGGCACAGCCCGGCCCGTCCGCCTCGAACCGTTCACCGAGGCCGCCGCCGCGCGACCGATCGACGTGGCCGAGTCGTTCCGCGACCTGCCCGGACTCGTCCTGCTCGAGAGCGCGCGGCCCGGACGGAATGCTCGCTGGACCTACCTCACGGCCGATCCCGTGGCCGTTCTCGACGAGCCGGCCGCGGGCGCCGACCCGTTCGCGGTCGCTCGCCGGCTCGTCGCCCGGCTGGAAGGCGGCGGGCCGGCGCTCCACGCAGGCATGCCCGACGCACCGCCGTTCCTCGGCGGTCTCGTGGGCTTCCTCGCGTACGAGCTCGGCGACGTGATGGAACGGCTGCCGTCGCCACCGGCCGACGAACAGGGCCTTCCGCTCCTGCGACTCGCCCTGCATGACTGGGTGATCGCCTGGGACCGGCGGACTGGCCGGGCCTGGCTCGCCGGGCGAGCCCTCGACGGGGACGGATCGCGGCTCGGGCGACGGCTCGCGAGCGTTCGCGCGCGGCTGCGCCGGGCGGGTCACGCGGCGGTGGAGGCGACCAGCCCGGAAGGCGCGCCAGAGCGCGGGCTCGAGTTCACCTCGTCCCTCGACCAACGCGCGTACCAAGCCGGCGTCGAGGCCGTCCGCGCCTGGATCGCCCACGGCGATCTCTACCAGGCCAACCTCACGCGTCGTCTCGCGGCGCCGTTCGACGACGATCCCTGGCCCCTCTACCGTAGGCTGCGGACCGGCGATCCGTCGCTCTTCTCCGCGTACGTGGATCTCGGTCGGGGCGCACCGGGTCACGGATCCGTGCTCGGCAGCGCACCGGCCAGGCCACGGGCCATCCTCTCGGCCTCGCCGGAACCTTTTCTCTCCGTCTCGGCCGACGGCGTCGTTTCGGCGGACCCGATCAAGGGCACGCGCCCGCGTGGCCGGACGCGCGACGAGGACCGCGCCCTGGCCCGCGAGCTGCTTGCCTCCGCCAAGGACCGGGCGGAGAACGTGATGATCGTCGACGTCCTGCGCAACGACATCGGGCGCGTGTCGGTGCCCGGGACGGTCCGGGTCCCGCGCCTCTGCCGTCTCGAGCGGACCGCCGCCGTCCAGCATCTCGTGTCGACGGTCACCGGCCGGCTCGCTCCCGGCCGTGACGCATTCGACCTGCTCCGTGCCTCCTTCCCCGGCGGTTCGATCACGGGCGCCCCGAAGATCCGGGCGATGGAGATCCTGCGCGAGCTGGAGCCGACCCGTCGCGGACCGTACACGGGCGCTCTCGGCTGGATGGGGCCGGACGGAGCCATGGCCACGTCCATCCTGATCCGGACCTTTGTCGCCGACGGGACGCGGCTCACGCTGCACGTCGGTGGCGGGATCACGTGGCAGAGCGACGTGGCGGCGGAATGGGACGAGACGGTGGCCAAGGCGCACGGCCCGCTCTCCTCGATCGGCGGGCGCGAGGTTGGCAGCGAGGTCGAGCGAGAGGTCGACGGCGGGGTCGGCCGCCGGTGAGCGCGCCGGGGCACGTCTGGGTCAACGGCGCGATCGTCGCCGCCGGCGCGCCGGTCCTCACCGCGTTCGATCGCGGCTTCCAGCTCGGCGACGGGATCTTCGAGACGCTCCGGGCCCGGGCCGGCCGCCCGACCGAGCTGGTCGAGCACATGGCCCGCCTGCGACAATCGGCCGCCGGTCTTGCGATCCCTCTCCCCGAGGACGTCGAGGGGCTCCTGG
>DASUPH010000138.1:0-5205 GCA_036276275.1 Candidatus Limnocylindrales bacterium | reverse complement strand
CTGTCTGGCGCCGACCTCGAGCGCCTCGCCGAGGCCGCGTTCTTCGCCGGCCAGGCCGCCCGCGGGATGGAGCTCAAGGAGCGAGCCTTCAAGGCCCACCTCGACGCCGGAGACGAGATTCGGGGCGCCTACATGGCGCTCGAGATCGCCCACGACTACGGCATGTCGGGCAAGCCGTCGATCGCATCGGCGTGGGCCGGCCGAGGCGCCCGGCTTCTCGAGGGCAAGCCGGAGAGCTATGCCCATGGCTATGAGGCTCTCGTCATGAGCGAAAAGGCGGGCGCCGCTGGCGAGATCGATGCCGCCCTGGCATCCGCTGAACAGGCCGTCCAGATCGCCACGCGGACGAACCATGCAGATCTCCATGCGACGGCGCTCGTCCAGCTGGGCACCCTCAAGATCGGAACCGGGGCTGCCTCGGACGGGATCATGATGATGGAGGAGGCCTCGATCTCGGCCCACAACGGCGAGCTCACGCCGGTCGTGACGGGCCCGACGTGCTGTCGGATGATCGCTGCATGACGTGACCAGACCGACTACGCGCGGGCGAGCGAGTGGACCGAGGCGACCGAGAAGTGGTGCGAGCGGGAGTCGATCTCCGGCTTCCCGGGCGTCTGCCGCATCCACCGCGCCGAGGTCGTGGCACTCGGCGGGGCGTGGGATCGGGCCGAGCAGGAGCTCCGCCGTGCGGCCGACGAGCTGGCCAGCTACCCGGCGAATCCGCCGCTGGCCGACGGGCTCTATGCCCTCGGCGAGATCCGTCGTCTCAAGGGCGACCTCGCGGGCGCCGAGGGTGCCTTCCGCGAGGCACACGGGCTCGGCCGGACGCCCCAGCCGGGCCTGGCCCTGATCCGTCTCGCGGAAGGCAAGACCAGGGCCGCGGCGACGGCAATCAACTCGGCCGTCAAGGAGGGGACCTGGGACCAGTGGGCGACGGCGCGGCTCCTTCCCGCCCAGGTCGAGATCGCGATTGCGACAGGCGACGTGACGTTGGCCCGATCCGCCGCCGACCAGCTGGCCGCGATCGTGGAGACCTATCCCTCGCCGGCGCTCCAGGCCGGCAAGCGCCAGGCGCTCGGTCGCGTGCTGCTGGCCGAAGGCGACGCGGCGAGCGCGGGCCGGCAGTTCCGCGCCGCGATCCGCGACTGGCGGGAGGTCACGGCTCCGTACGAGGTCGCGAAGGGTCGAGCCCTCCTCGCCCGAGCGCTGCGCGCAGAGGGCGACGACGACGAAGCGGATCTCGAGCTGGAGGCCGCCCGCGACGAGTTCACGCGGCTCGGGGCGCAGCCCGACGCGACCGCGGCGTCGAAGGAGCTCCAGACCGCCGCCGACCGCCGAAGTGGTCCGAAGCAGATCCACAGGACCTTCATGTTCACCGACATCGTCGGCTCGACCAGCCTGGCCGAGGCGCTCGGCAACGAACCATGGGAGCGCCTGCTGCAGTGGCACGACGACGCGCTCCGCGACCTGGTCCGGAAGGGTGGCGGAGAGATCGTGAATTCGACCGGCGATGGGTTCTTCGCCGCGTTCGACGGCGCGCGACAGGCGGTCGACAGCGCGATCGCGATCCAGCGGGCCCTGGCCGAGCACCGCCGCACGAGCGGGTTTGCCCTGTCGGTCCGGATTGGGCTCCATGCGGCCGAAGCCAACCGGCGCGGCGACGACTACAGCGGGATGGCGGTCCACGTGGCGGCGCGCGTCGCGGCCCTCGCGGCCGGAGAGGAGATTGTCGCCAGCGCCGAGACGCTCGCCGAGGCCGGCGACGTGCCGGCGTCCGAACCACGGCAGGTAGCCGTCAAGGGCGTGACGGCTCCGATCACCGTCGGCTCGATCACTTGGGCCTGACCATCCGGGGCGACGGACCGGCTCTCACCCGGAGCGATTGCGTGACTCGCAGGAGAGTTCCATGAACCAGCTCATCGTCATCGCACTCGATCATTTCGCGGATGCCCGTACCGCGCTGACCGCGCTACGGTCCCTGGAGCACGAGGGTCGCATCCGGTTCGAGGACACCGCGATCGTGGAACGCGATCCCGACGGAACGGCCCACGTCAAGAACGAGGTGAGTGGTACGACCGAGACGGCGGCCGTGGTCGGGGCGGTCATCGGCGGTCTCGTCACGTTCGTGTTCCCGCCGGCGGGGATTGCAATCGGGGCCGCCCTCGGAGCCGCCGTGGGTTCGGCGATGGGCACCGGCGTCGGCGGCGACTTCATCGACGAGGTCAAGAGGACGCTGCGGCCGGGACGGTCGGCCCTGTTCCTCGTCGTCAAGCAATCCGACGCCGACGCGGTGATGGCCGCCCTTCGAACCTTCAAGGGCGACGTCGTCCAGACGACGCTCGACACCGAGGCCGAGGAGGCGCTCCGCGCCGCGCTCAACTGAGCGTCTTTCTCAGAGTCCGGCCTTGAGGTCGAGGATCCGGTCGTACGACGCACGCAGCGTGGCGAGCGGGATCGTGCCTTCCTGCGCCTGGCGCAGGAGCGTCGCGTAGACGCCGGCGGTCGATGCCTCCGTGCCCGTCGTCAGAATCATGTCCGTTCCTGCCCTGGCCGCACTGATCGCGAGCACCCGGGGCCACAGACCGCGCGCCTTCGCCGTCCCGTCCAGTGAGTCCGTGATCGTCACGCCGGTGAAGCCGAGGTCATGCCGGAGAAGCGTATCCACGATCGTGCGTGACCAGCCGGCGGCGTTGTGGGCGTCGTAGGCGGTGTAGGTGGCGTTCGACAGCATGATCATCGGGATGTGGTGGCCGATCGCCAGCCGGTAGGGGAGCAGGCCGGCGGCGAGCGCCGCGGCCGACGCCGTGATCGTGTCCACGTACACGTCGGTGTTCCGTGTTGCGAAGCCGATCCCCGGGAAGTGCTTCATGGCCGGCACGACGCCCTTCGACTCGAGCCCGGTGGCAAAGCCGTCCGCCAGCGCGGCCGTGCGTGGCGCGCTGAACGAGAACGTTCGGCCGTCCCGATACATGAACGAGGCCGTCGATGCGGGGACATCCGCGACCGGGGCGAAGTCGACGTCGATGCCGAGGCCGTGCAGGGCGGCCGCGGTGCTCGCGCCCTGGGCGAGGGCGACGGATGCCCGTGCGATCGCGCCCATCTGGGGCGCCGACAGCGTCGGTGGGATCCATGGGATTCGCTTGACCGAGCCGCCTTCCTGGTCGACGGCGATCAGGAGCCGCGGCTGGCCGCCCGCGGCCGCTGCTGCGCGAAGCTTCGTGGTGAGGGCGACGAGCGCCGTCGGCGTCGTGATGTTGGGACCGAACAGGACGATCCCGCCGACCTCGCCCCGTCGGATCCGGCCGAGCAGGTCGGCGCTCGGAGTGGCGCCCTCCATCCGGACGACGAGCTTCTGGCCGATCAGCTGGGCCATCGTGGGACCGGCAGCAACCGCGTCGCTGCCGAGCCCCGCGGCCATGAGCGAGACGGCGAGCGCAGTGGCGGTGAAGCCTCTCGTCGCCCGGGCGATTGCTCCCTTCCCAACGACCGACCGCACGCCCATGATGCCCGTCACGGCAGGAAGGCGGGGGACCCCGGCGGTTCCCACCAGCGCGGCGTCCCGATCCGGTCGCCAGACCGACGCGCAGGGCCAATGGCGAGACCGATCCTCCCGCGGGGGCACGAGTGTCCCGGAGGTCGCAATGTCCGGCGTTGAGTCCATCAGCCTCGATACTCCTCAGGAGACGCGCACGTTTCCACTCGGTCACGTCCAGCTCGTGACCGTCGGTGGATCCACGGTCGGTCGGTTCACGTTCGAGCCGGGTTGGCGCTGGTCCACATCGGTCAAGCCGATCGTCGGGACCGACCAGTGCGAGAACCACCACGTCGGATTCGCGGTCTCGGGTCGGATGAACGTGATCGACACGGCCGGACTCGAGAAGGAGATCGGCCCCGGCGAGGCGTATGACATCGCCCCGGGCCACGACGCGTGGATCGTCGGCAACGACACGTTCGTCGGCCTCGAATTCAAGAGTGCGGCCGAGTACGCGAAGCCGAAGTAGATCCTGCGGCCGCGATCGATGACGCGGTCGTTGATCTGACCGGCGTTCATCGCGCCCACGGCTGCATCTCGATCGTCCCGGCCGAGCCCGGCCCGTTGCAGGGTGGGAGCGTGGTATCGGTCGGCGTGAGCGGCGTCGCAACGAACAGGGCCCCATCGGAGGTGACGAACGCGACGCTCACCCAGCGTTCGGCGGCCGGACCGCAATAGTTGCTCGCCCGGACCAGCGTCTTGACCACAGCACCTGGCGCGAATGTGATCAACCCGTTCCCGGACGGGGAAGAACCCTGGATCAGGATGACCCCGCCGCCGCTGATCAGCTGTGGCTTCGCCATCACCTCGAGGTCACACGACTTCGACCCCGTGTTCGTCAGCTCGACATCGGCGATGCGGCTGCCTGCCGCGCCTTCCCAGAGGGTGATCCGGGCATCCACGTCCGCGGGTTGGCACGCGCCGCCGGCGGGCGACGAGGACGCCGATGCCACGGGAGCCTGGGGCGACGGTGAGCTGCCGACCACGTCATTGGGGCCCGGCCGTCCGAGCAGCACGCCGGCGACGAACAGCCCGACCACGACGAGGCTCGCCCCGGCGAGGGTCGCGCCGGGCAGGCCACTTCGGACGACGACCGGGCGCGGCGGCGCCGCCGGCCGACGGGCCTCGTTCGCGATCGCGTTCCAATCCTCGAGGATTCGGTTCGGTCGGGACGGGTCCATCAGGCGGTCTCCAACTTCGTTCGGGCGCGACTGACCGCCGCGCGGAGCGCCCCGGCCGTCGTCCCCAGGACCTGGCCGGCTTCTTCGTAGGTGGCGCCTTCAACGGCAGTCATCACCAGGGCGGTCCGCTCGAGTGACGACAGGCCGGACATCGCGGCGCAGACATCGAGCCAGCGCGCCCGGAGCGATGGGTCCGTATCGATCGTCGCGGGTTGGGGCGTCGACAGGAGCCGTCGGCGGAGGGCCCGGAAACGGTCCGTCGCGAGGCGACGGGTGGTCACGAGGAGCCACGGCAGCACGGGCCGACCCCAGTCGAGACGACCCCGCTGGTTCCACAGGCGGAGATACGCCTCCTGGGCGAGGTCCTCGGCCGACGTCCAGTCGTTGGTCCACGCGAGGGCGAACCGGAAGACGTCGGCCCAGTGCTCCTCGAAGGCGCGCTCGTACGCGATCTCGGTCGGTTCAGCGATCGCCACGTTGGTCGTCACACCT
>DASUPH010000137.1:0-3502 GCA_036276275.1 Candidatus Limnocylindrales bacterium | reverse complement strand
GGCGTCGCGAAGACGGCGGGCGCGGATACCGTCCGCCGCAGGATCGACTTGACGCGCAGGACCAGCTCCGCCGGCGAGAACGGCTTCGGCAGGTAGTCGTCGGCGCCGTCCTCGAGACCGGCGATCCGGTCGACCGTCGTCCCTCGCGCCGACAGGACGAGGATCGGCGTGGCGGCCGCCTCCTCGTCGCGGCGAACGGCCCGGATGACGGCCCGCCCGTCGAGCTCTGGCAACATGAGATCCAGGACGACGAGCGCCGGCCGATGCCGCTCGATCGCGTCGAGAGCGCCGGGGCCGTCGGCCGCCGTTACGACCCGGAAGCCATCCCGCTCGAGATACGTCCGGACGAGCCGGACGATCTTCGCGTCGTCGTCGACGACGAGGATCGGCCGATCTGGGACGTTGGCGGGCTGCATGGCGAGCATCATCATCGCCGACCCTAGGGCGTTGGGATGACGGCGCCATGACGGCCGCCACCGCCTGCTCGCGTCAGCGTGCGATGCGCCGCTCCGGCCCGCCGGTCACGCGGACGATCCAGCGGGGCCGGCCCCAGGCGATGGCCGCGATCGCGAAGCCGATCGCGGTCAGGGCCACGAGGGGCGGGATCCACACGCGTTGGGTCGGGAACAGCTCGAAGATCGCGGCATCTGCCGTGAAGGCAACGGCGGCCAGGATGCAGCCGAAGGCAGCGAGCCGATAGGCGTTCGGTCGGGCGTGGGACCAGTCCAGCGACGGACGGATGCAGTGGGGGTAGAACCACGCCAGGAGAGCAACGAAGACGATGTCGAATGCCAACGAGATCATGGGTCCCTCCACGGTGATTGTGAGCGCAGTTGGAGGCTGTTCGGTGCTGCCTGGCACCGTGGCGTGAAATCCGGGGAGATTTCACGATCGGGCATTGACCAACTAGAACAGATGTTCGATAATGACCGTCCGATGACCCTCTCCCCGGACGTGTCGGCTGCTCTGGCGTCCCTCCAGACGCGATGGGGTGCCGCAGCTCCGCGGGTGGTGGGGGCGCTGGCCACGGTGCCGTTGCCGGCCGAGCCGCCCGACGACCCATCCGAGCTCGCTCCCTTCCCGGCTGCGCCGGGCGAGCCGCGAACTGGCGTCGAGCGGATCGTCCGGACCGGCTTTCCGGCGCTCGACGCGATCGTCGGGCCGGGCGGGCTCCCGCGCAGCGCCAGCGTCGCGCTCAAGGGTGCCCCCAGCTCCGGCGCCACGACCCTCGCCCTCCGGCTGGCCGCCGAGGCCCAGGCGGACGGCGCGATCGTCGCCTGGCTGGACCTCGCCCGCGCCCTCGACCCGGTCGAGGCGGTCGCCCGCGGCGTCCGGCTCGACTGGCTCGTCGTCCTGACTCCGGAGACCCTCGATGAGGGGCTCTCGATCGCCGGAATGCTCCTCGCCGGCCGCTCGGTCGACGTCCTCGTCATCGATCTCCCGCCGCGGCCGCCGGTCGGTACGACCCCGGCGAAGGTCGCGGACCGGATCCGTCGTCTCGCGGCGCTCGCCCGCCGGGCGGAGACGCTCCTCGTCGCGATCGAGCCGCCCGGGCTGACCGCCGGCCTCGCGACCGCGGTCGCCGAATCGACCGGGCTCCGTCTCGAGCTCGCCCGCCGATCGTGGATCCGGCTCGGGCGGGATGTCGTCGGCCAGCAGACCGAGGCGCTCGTCGCTCGCAGCCGCTACGGGCCGCCGGGGAGACGGGCGGATCTCCGGATCCTCTACGCCGAGGGCGGTGAGCGCGATCTCTGCCTCCGCCGCCCGGACCTCCTCCGCGACGAGATCGTCGCCGCCACCCCGACTGCCGCCCCCACCGGCCCTCTGCCACGGATCCCCACCGATGCGTCTCCTCCATCTCTACTGGCCCCATCTCCCGCTCCGCCTGGCGCGGGCGCGCCGCTCCGACTCGTTCCCGATCGATCGGCCGGTGGTCCTCGGCGGTCAGCCGTGGACGGACGGGACGGTGATCGACGCCGACCCGATGGCCCGGGCGCTCGGCGTCCGGCGCGGGATCCCGCTCGGATCGGCGCATCGACTCGCGCCTGAGGCCGCCTTCCTCGACCCCGAGCCCGATGCCGATGCGGCGGCCGTCGAGGCCGCCTTCGAGACGCTCGCCCGGTTCAGCCCGGGGCTCGCCGGGACGACCGACCCGACCGATCCCGCCTTCGGGCTGATCGAGGTCCAGGCCGACGGACTCGATCGGCTGTGGGGCCCCGAGCCAATCCTCGTCGGGCGCCTGGTCGAGGCCCTCGCCGGCGGGCTGCCCGGTGCGCCGCGGCCGGGGATCGCCGGAACCCGCTTCGCGGCGACGGTCGCCGCCGGCCACGCGGAATCCGGCGTGCCGCGGATCGTCGAACCCGGCGGAGACGCCCGCTTCCTTGCCCCGCTGCCGTCCTCGCTGCTGTCCCAGGATCCCGATGTCCGAGCCCGTCTCGGCCGGTTCGGGCTGCGGCGGATCGGGGCCGTGGCGGACCTGCCGCGCTCGGCGCTCGTCGCCCGCTTCGGCGAGGAAGGGGAGCGGCTCCACGCCCGGGCCCGGGGCGAGGAGCTGGAGCCGTTCCGGCCACGCCGGGCCCCGGAGCGGCTCGTCCTCGCCCTGCCGATCGATCCGCCGGTGGCCGAGACCGAATCGCTGCGGTTCGTCCTCCATCGGCTGGCGGCGACGCTGGCCGCCCAGATCGAGGCTCGCGGGATGGCCGCGGCCCGGGCCCATCTCCGGCTGACGCTCGATCTCGCCTTCGCCCCGAAGGGCACGCCCGGCGAGCTCGTCGTCGAGCAGCGCTTCCCCGAGCCGACCGCCGAGGCCGATGCGATCGAGCGGCTCCTCCATGCCCGGCTCGAGCGGACTCCGCCGCCGGCCGCCGTGGAGCGGCTGGAGCTCGAGCTGGCCGGGGTCGAGCCGGCCGTCGGCCAGCAGCTGCCGCTGTTCGTGCCGCAGGCCGCCCGCAACGCCCGGTTCGGCTGGCAGCTCGCCCGGCTCGTGCTCACGTTCGGGGAGGACCGCATCCGGAAGGTCGCGGTGACCGATCCCGACACGCCGCTGGCCGAGCGGCGCTGGACCTGGCGCTCTCCGTGACCCGGCTCCTCCGCGAGCATCCGCCGATCGACGTCGAGCTGGACGGCGACGGCCGGCTGGTCGCGATCCGCTGGAACGGCCAGCGCGAGCCGGTCGAGGTCTGCAACGCCTGGCGGGTCGCCGAGTCGTGGTGGCGCGAGCCGATCAAGCGGGACTACTGCAAGGTCGTCGGCCGGCGCTGGCTGGCCCTCGTCTATCTCGACCGGATCGACGGGACCTGGCACCTCGAGCGGCTCTACGACTAGGCGCCGACGGGAGCCCTCAGCAGCTGCACGCTGAGGTGGCGGCGCCGAGGAACAGGGCCACCGCGACCAGGATCCCGAGCACGCCGAGCAGGAGCAGCCCGAGCCAATGGAGCCGCGTCGGTCGCCGCTGCGTCGACGCATCGTCCACGGCCGTCAGCCGATGGGTGCCCCGAGCATC
>DASUPH010000136.1:0-2123 GCA_036276275.1 Candidatus Limnocylindrales bacterium | reverse complement strand
CCAGCGGGCCCTCCGTCCGAGGTCTCGTCGTCCTGGAACGTCGCGCTGGCGAGGACGGACGCCCCGCCGATCCCGTCGCGGCCCGTCGTCGACCCGAACAGCACGACGAGGTTGCCCGGCCCGGGTGCCGCGGCCCGCGTGAGCAGCCGCTCCTCGAGCAGCCCGATCGCCATCACGTTGACGAGCGGGTTGCCCTCGTAGCTCGGGTCGAAGACGAGCTCGCCGCCGACGGTCGGGACACCGACGCAGTTGCCGTAGCCACCGACGCCCTTGACGACGCCCTCGACGAGGTGGCGGGTCCGGGCGTCGGACGGGTCGCCGAAGCGGAGCGCGTCGAGGACGGCGATCGGGCGGGCGCCCATCGTGAAGATGTCGCGGAGGATGCCGCCGACGCCCGTCGCCGCGCCCTGGTACGGCTCGACCGCGCTCGGGTGATTGTGGGATTCGATCTTGAAGGCAACCGCGAGGCCGTCACCGATCGAGATGACCCCGGCGTTCTCGCCGGGTCCGGCGACGACACCCTCGCCCGCGGTCGGCAGGGTTCGGAGGAGCGGCTTCGAGCTCTTGTACGAGCAGTGCTCGCTCCACATCACGCTGAACATCGCCAGCTCGACGTCATTGGGACCGCGCCCCAGGCGGTCCTGGATCGCTTCCAGCTCGTCGTCGGTGATGCCGAGGGCTCGGTGGAGAGGCACCGCGGGCGCGGACGCCGGCGCGAGCGGATCGGCCACGGTCATCGAGCCGCGACCTCCGCGAGCCGGGCCACGTGGCCCGGATCAGCTGCCGCCGCGGCGCTCTCGACGAACGAGCGCACGAGCCCGAACCCGTCATCCGAGCCGAGGATCGCGTCCGAGGCCCGCTCCGGGTGGGGCATCAGCCCGGCAACGTTGCCGGCGGCGTTCCGGACACCGGCGATCGCCCGCAGCGAGCCGTTGGGGTTCGCCGGATCGTCGGTCTCCGCGGCAACGGTGCCGTCCTCGCGAACATAACGGAAGAGGACCTGCCCGTCCGCCTCGAGCGCGTCGAGCGTCGCCTCGTCGGCAAAGTAGCAGCCCTCGCCATGGGCCACCGGCATGCGCAGCGGCCGGCGCGGGCCGGCCAGGTGGGTGAACGGCGTGCCGGCCTGCTCGACCGCGATCCGGACGTCCCGGCCGAGGAACCGGAGGCCCCGGTTTCGGAGCAGGGCTCCCGGCACGAGGCCGGCCTCGGCGAGCACCTGGAAGCCGTTGCAGATCCCGAGCACGAGGCCGCCGTCCGCCGCGAACGCGGCCACGGACCGCATCACCGGGCTGTAGCGGGCGATAACGCCAGCGCGGAGGTAGTCGCCGTAGGCGAACCCGCCCGGGAGGATGACGCCGGCGACACCGGCCAGGGTCGCCTGCTCGTGCCAGAGCTCGACCGGTTCGCCGCCGGCCATGGCAATCGCTTGGGTCGTATCGCGGTCGCAGTTCGAGCCGGGAAACACGACGACGCCGATGCGAACGCCCATCAGGCGCCGGCCTCCGTCGAGGTCGCCGAGCTCGTCGCCATCAGCCGCTCGATCCCGTAGGCCTCGATGAGCGGGTTGGAGAGCAGCTCCGCGGCCAGCCGGTCGACGATCGCCCGCGCCGAGACCTCGTCCGCGGCGGCGACCGTCAGCTCCACCCGCCGCCCGACGCGGACCGCCGAGACGCCCTCGATGCCCAGGTGGGGCAGGCTGTTCTCGACCGCCCGGCCCTGCGGATCGAGGATGCCGGGCTTCGGGGTCACGTTCACCGCGAAGCGGAATACCATCGTCATGGCCCGACCACGTCCTCCCGCAGGTAGCGCTCGAAGCTCGCCCCGGTGATCCGCTCGTAGGCCTCGACATATCGCGATCGCGTGCCGTCAACGACATCCGGGGGCAGCTCGGGTCCGGGCGAGGTCTTGTCCCACGGCTGCCGCTCGAGCCAGTCGCGGACGAACTGCTTGTCGAAGCTCGCCTGGGCCCGACCCGGCTCGTACGTCGCCGCGTCCCAGAACCGCGAGGAATCGGGCGTCAGCGCCTCGTCGATGAGGATCAGCCGCTCGCGGTGGTCCGTCGGCTCGTCGCCTTCGGTGGAGGGTCCCTGCTGCCTCGGCCACGGTTCGGCGAGGCCGAACTC
>DASUPH010000135.1:0-3462 GCA_036276275.1 Candidatus Limnocylindrales bacterium | reverse complement strand
TGGCCTCGGTCGAGGCGGAATCCTCGCCGGACCCGACCGCGGATGGATCCGGAGCCGGCGGATCGCACCCGCGCCGGCCGACCGCGGGCCTGCTCGGCCTCGGCGTCCTGATCGGTATTGCGGCGCTGACGCGGAACGAGGCGATCTGGATCGGCCTTGCGTGGCTGATCAGCGTCTGGCTCGTGCCGGGATTGGCGGCTCGTCGGCGCGTCGCCATGGTCGCCGTTCCGGCCGTCGTCGCCCTGCTGATCTTCATCCCGTGGGCGATCCGGGATTGGCGCGAGTTCGGCAATCCGCTGCCCGGCCAGGCGCTCGTCAATGCCCTCTCGATCACGGGCTCCGACGTCTTTGCCTGGAAAGACCAGCCGACGCTGGCCCGCTACCTGGCAATCGGCCCGGCCCGCCTGCTCGAGCTGCGGGTCGAGGGCATCGCCCACAACCTCTTCAGCGTTCTCGTGCTGCCGGGGATCCCGACTGGCGCGATCGGTCTGCTCGCCCTCCCCTGGCTGGCGCGCCTGCGAGCCGCCCGTCCCACCTTCCTCGTCGGCGCGATCACCTTCCTCGCGACCAGCCTGCTCTTCCCTGTCTCGACGACGTGGGGAACCTTCCTCCATGCCGCCGGCCCGGTCCATGTCCTCCTGATCGTCGGAGCGCTGCTGGCGCTCGATGCGCTCCTCGATCGCGTCGGCCGGTTCCGGGGCTGGACGAAGCCCGTCGCCTGGCTCGGGGCCGGCCTGACCCTGTCTGGTTGCGTGCTGTTCTCGGCGGCGATCCTGCCGGGCTATGCCCGCTCCGCAGAGACGATCCGCGACCGCTACGTCGCGCTCGCCCAGCAGCTTCCGTCGTCGGGCATCGCGATCGCCGGTTCCGGCCCCGTGATCAGCGACTTCCCGATCTGGCTCGCGGACACCCTCGACGTGCCCGCGGTCGCATTGCCGGCCGAGCCGCCGACCAATGTCCTCGACCTTGCTCGCACGTTCGGGTCGACCTTGCTCGTGACGAGCGGCGGGCCTGACGGCGTGTGGCCGGCGATCCTCGATGCGGGCGGTCCGGGCACGGAGTGCTTCCAGGAGGTCCCTCTGGCGCCACCCTCAGATCCGATTCTGGCCGCTGCCATCCGCGGAACCCGCGCGTTCCGGGTGGTCTGCCAATGAGCGGCCCCTATACTCCAAAGCCAATGGAGGCAGCCAGGTCCGACGACGACACCCGCGGCGCACGAGACGTCCGCATCGACGGCCTGCGCGCCGAGGCGTCCGAGGCGATCGGCTACAGCGCCAACACGCTGCGCGCGGTGAGCCAGCGATACCGGACCGCCTACGCGGAGGAGCACGCTCGGTGGCAGGCGCTTCGCGACGAGCTCGACGCGATCGAGCGGGAGCCGTCAAGGGGCCCTCGTCCCGTGGTCGCGGGCGCAGATGAGTCCGCCGAGGACGCCGAAGCGGCCGAGGCCGCCGAGATCGGGGCAGAGGACGCTCGCCAGCGCGCCCTCCGGCACGAGGTCGAGACGATCGCGCGCGAGCTCGGGGCGCAGCAGACGGAGCTGGCCAAGCTCGAGATCGCGATGCGGAACCTGGAAAGCACCTGGCTCTTCATCGAGCGGGGCGATTCGAGCCTCGTCGGCGAGACGGCCGAGCCCGGCAGCGGCGCTCCGTCCGATCTCCAGATGCGGATCGTCGAAGCCCAGGAGTCGGAGCGGTCGCGCCTCGCCCAGGAGATTCATGACGGGCCGGCCCAGGTCCTCTCGAATGCGATCTTCCAGGTCGAGTACATCGAGCGCGTGATCGACACGGACATGCAGGCCGCCCAGACGGAGCTGCACTTCCTGCGCGACCTGCTCCGGCGCGAGCTCGGTTCGGTCCGGACGTTCATCAGCCAGCTCCGTCCGCCGGTCCTCGATGAGCTGGGCCTCGACGGTGCGATCTCGGACGCGGTCGGCCGGTCGACGGCCCTCACGGGTCTGGCGATCACGTCCGAGCTGAAGGCCTCGCCGGACCTCCTGACGGCCGCCCAGCAGACGGTGGTCCTGCGCGTCCTGCAGGAAGCGCTGCAGAATGTACGGAAGCATGGCGCGGCCTCGGCCGCCACGGTCGCCAGCGCGATCGACGGTGGCGACTGGGTCCTGACCGTCCGTGACGACGGTCGCGGATTCGACGTCGGATCGGTCGCCGCCCGCGGCCGGCGGAACTTCGGACTTCAATTCATGCGTGAGCGTGCGGAGCTGATCGGCGCCCAATTCGAAGTGCATTCACGGCCGGACGGTGGCACGCTGGTACGGCTCGCGATCCCGGTGGGAGCAGAGGAGAACGGTTCATGAGCTACGGTGGACCTGAGCGCCGTCGGGGCGGCCCCGATCGCCGTGGCGACGGCGAACGGACAAAGATCCTGATCGTGGACAACCACGCCTTGTTCCGGGTCGGCATCGGCAACATCCTGGAACGCGAAGCCGACTTCGAGATCGTGGGCGAGGCCGATGACAGCCGGACAGCGGTCGACCGGGCCCTCGAGACGTCGCCCGACATCATCCTGATGGACCTGTCGCTGCCGGCGCCCGGCGGGATCGAGACGACCCAGCGGATCAAACGCGAGCTGCCCTCGACGGGGATCATCGTCCTCGCGGCATCCGAGGACGAGGACGCCCTCTTCGACGCGATCAAGGCAGGCGCGGCAGCCTTCATCCTCAAGGATGTCGGCCCGGACGACCTCGTCACGATCATCCGCCGCGTCGTCGCCGGCGAGTACCTGATCAACGACAAGGTCTTCTCGAAGCCGGCCGTCGCCTCGCGCGTGCTCAAGGAGTTCCGCGAGCTCGCGGTCTACGGCCAGGAAGCGGCTCCGATCTTCGCGCCGCTCTCGCCGCGCGAGGTCGAGATCCTCGACAACATCGCCCAGGGCATGACCAACAAGCAGGTCGCCTATGCCCTGTCGATCAGCGAGCAGACCGTCAAGAACCACATGAGCTCGATCCTTCGCAAGCTGTCGGTCAACGACCGGACCCAGGCCGTCGTCTACGCGATGCGCCAGGGCTGGATCCGGATGCCCGAGGACTGATCGCAGACCGTGCCGGACGCCGAACCGAAACGACCCGCCGACGACGCCGGCTCGCGTGGCGGCGATCTCGCCGGCCGCCTGACCATCGAGGTCGACGTGCTCGACAACGAGCTACGCGAGATCGAGATGCTCGTCGCCCAGGCCCGGACGGAGGCGGAGCGACACGAGACCAAGCGCGCCCAGGTCGCGGACAAGCTGGGCCAGGGCGAGAACCTCCCGACGAGCGACCTCGTCACACTCAACGGCCAGCTCGTCACGCTCACGAAGCGAGCGTCGGTGATGGAGGCCCAGGTCGAGGTCCTCGAGGGCAAGCGCAAGACGCTGACGCGCTTCCGTGACCGTCTCGCGGAACTCGGCGGGGAGTATGGAGCGGAAATGCCCGGCACGGGCGCCGGCCGTGTGCCGCGGCTCGCG
>DASUPH010000134.1:0-2602 GCA_036276275.1 Candidatus Limnocylindrales bacterium | reverse complement strand
GAGCCGCTCATCCGGTATCGCCGCCGCCCACCGTCGGCCTCACGCGCTCCGGGCCGCCGTCGCCCGGCGTCGGGCGCCGCCCTCGCGCTCCCAGACGCGGATCACCGATGCGGCGAGCCGGGCCGGATCGTGATGTTGAGCCCGATCGGCATCGACGACGTCGTCGAGGATCAGCCGGGGCGGCGTGGCGAGGCTCGGTGGCCATGTCAGGCGAACCACCTCGGCCGGCGGCGTGGGTGGCATCCGGCTGACGAGCCGGTTGTTGGCGAGGACGCAGTCGACGATCCCGGGACCGGCATGGGCGACGAGCGCCTCGACGTGCCCGGCGAGGTCGAGACCGGCCGTCTCGCCCGCCTGGGTCGCGACGTTGCAGACGAAGAGGCGGAGGGCCGGCGCCACGGCGATCGCGTCGCGGATCTGCGGCAGCAGGAGGCTTGGCAGGAGGCTCGTGTAGAGGCTGCCCGGCCCGAGGACGATCAGATCCGCCTCGGCGATCGCCGCCAGCGCGTCCTCGCAGGCCGGCGCATCGGTCGGGGTGACCCACGCCCGCTCGATACCGGCCGTCTTCGTGATCAGCGACTGCCCGTCGAGGACGCTGCCGTCCTGCATCCGGGCATGGAGCGTCAGCGGCGTGGCGGCGGCCGGCAGCACCTGGCCCCGCACGGCCAGCACCCGGTTCGCCCGACGGACGCCCTCCTCGAAGTCGCCGCCCTCGAGCTGGGTCATCGCCGCGAGCAGGAGATTTCCGACCGGATGACCGCCGAGCGGGCCGCCGCCGGCCGGAGCGGCGTCGGCCGGAGACCCCGGGAACCGGTGCTCGAGGAGCTCGCCCATCAGCAGCTCCGAGTCCGCCAGCGCGGCGAGGCAGCGCCGGATGTCGCCGACCGGCGGGATCCCGAGCTCCTCGCGGAGGACGCCCGACGAGCCACCGTCGTCCGCGACCGCCACGACGGCGGTCAGGTTGCTCGTGTGCTCCTTGAGGCCGCGAAGCAGCGTCGAGAGCCCCGTCCCACCCCCGATCGCCACGATCCGCGGCCCGCGGGCCAGCGACTTCTTCTGGTAGATCAGCTCGACGAGCCGGCCGCCTTCGGCCGGCGTGAACGGCGCGGTCAGCGCCTGGACCAGCCGGTACGCGCCGTAGCCGACGAGCACGAGCCCGACGACCCCGACGAGGAGCCCGCGCAGCGGGTACGGCAGGAACTGGAGGGTGACGGCGTCGAGGATCGCCTGGGGCAGGCCGCCGGGCTGGAGGTCGCGGCTCGCCTGCCGGATCACGTGGGCGACCCCGAGCGCCAGGAGGAGGAGCCCCACAAAGGTCAGCAGCAGCCAGCGCTTGACGCCGATCCCCGGCATCAGCCAGCGGCGAAGGTTCATCGTCGGTCGTCCGAGCGGCGGTTCACCCTCGGTCGAGCTCGCGGTGGAACACGGCGACCGGACCGAAATCCTCGTCCCGCAGCCATGTCGCCAGCTCCTCGGCCAGGGCGATCGAGCGGTGATAGCCGCCGGTGCAACCGAGCGCGATCGTCAGCCGCGTCTTGCCCTCGCCGATGTATGCCGGCAGGGCGAACGAGAGGAACTCGTGGAGATAGCGGAGGAACTCCCGGGCGACCGGCTGGCCGAGCACGAACTCGCGGACGGCCTCGGTCAGCCCGGACAGCTGGCGGAGCTCCTCGATGTAGTACGGGTTCTGCATGAACCGGACGTCGAAGACGAGGTCGGCCTCGAGCGGGACGCCGAACTTGAAGCCGAAGCTGATCAGCTGGATCGCCAGGCGATCGGGGTCGGCGGCCTCGCCGAGCCGGGTGAAGATGCGCTCACGGAGCTCGCGGAGGGAGAGATCCGACGTGTCGATCACGACGTCGGCTTCCGATCGGACGGGGTCGAGGAGTCGCCGCTCGGCGGCGATCGAGCTGGCGATCCCGCGCTGGTCGGCGAGCGGATGGCGATGGCGCGTCTCGGAGAAGCGCCGGATCAGGACCTCGTCGCGGGCCTCGAGGAAGAAGACCTGGGGCCGGATCCCGCGACCCTCGAGAGCACCGCGCATCGCCCCGAACGCCATCGGCGCGTCGCCCGAGCGGACGTCGAGGACGATCGCGACCCGGCCGAACCGCTCCGGCTCGTCGGCCACGAGCTCGGCCAGCTCGGCGAGCAGCTCGCCCGGCAGGTTGTCGACCACCGTGTAGCCGAGGTCTTCGAACAGCTTCGCCGCGGCGGTCTTGCCACCGCCCGAGAGGCCGCTGAGGAGAACGACATGCTGGCCCTCGCCGCTCACGAGCACGGGCTCGGGGTCGGCGTCCGCGTCCACGGTCGTCACGGGAGGCCGCTCACTTCCCGCTCCGGCGGATCGCGAGGACCGTCAGCTCGAACAGGATGTACATCGTGCCGCCGAGGACGAGCGGGCTGACGAGGTCACCACCCGGGGTCGCCACGGCCGCGAAGATCGCGATCCCGAGGATCACCATCCGGCGCGACGACCGAAGCCGCGCGGAGGTCAGGATCCCGACTCGCGACAATGCGTAGAGCACGATCGGGAACTCCATCAGCAGCCCGAACGCCAGGAACATCGTCGTCACGAAGTCGAAGTAGGGCGCCGCCGCCAGGT
>DASUPH010000133.1:0-3247 GCA_036276275.1 Candidatus Limnocylindrales bacterium | reverse complement strand
GACGCCCTCGATGCGATGGTCGCGACCACATACGCGAACATCGCGATGGACCTGCTCCTCGACGGCGTGACCGGTCGGATGACGGCGATCCGCGACGGCAAGTACGCCCACACCGAGCTGCCCCCGCCGGGCACGCCCGGGCGCCGCGTCGACGTCGCGGACATGTACAACGTGGAACGCTTCCGGCCGCGGTACGAGGGCAAGCTCGGCGATCCGATGTTGCTCGTCGGGGTCGGCGGCGGGGTCGGGGCCGGTGCCTGAGCTTCGGTGGCGCGCGCCCGATCTTCGGTCGAGCTAGCCGGGCAGGCCCGACCGATCGCGGATGACTCGGGCCAGGGCGGACATGTCCTCGTCGGCGTGGCCGTCGGCGATCAGCCCGGTCTCGAGGTCCGCGGCCAGCTCGGTGACCGGCAGCTCGGCGCCCATCTCGCGGGCAAGGTCGAGGGCGATCCCGAGATCCTTCCGGTGGAGCGCCACCTTGAACCCCAGCGGGTAGTCGTTGGCCAGCATCCGACCGCTGCGGTTGGCGAGCACCCAGCTCTGGGCCGCCCCGCCGCCGAGCGCCGCCGCGACCTGCTCGACGTCGAGCCCGGCCTTGATCGCGAGCACGATCCCCTCGGCAACGCCGAGATACGTCCCGGCGAGGATCACCTGGTTGACCGCCTTGACGGCCTGGCCGGCGCCGCTCGGGCCGACGTGGGTGATCGTCTTCCCCATCGCGGCGAGGATCGGCCGTGCCCGCTCGACGTCCGCGGCCTCGCCCCCGCAGAAGATCGTCAGCGTCGCCTTCTGGGCGCCCTCGCTGCCCCCGGACACCGGCGCGTCCACGAGCGCGACATCCTGCTCGGCGAGACGGGCGGCGAAGTCACGGGTCGCCGTGGGCGAGATCGTCGAGCAGTCGATGACCAGGCTGGCGGGCCGGGCGCCCTCGGTCAGGCCGCCGCTTCCGAACAGGACGGCCTCGACGTCGGGCGTGTCGGAGACGCAGACGACGATGATGTCCGTGGCTCGGGCCACGTCGGCCGGGCTCGCCGCTCGCTCGACGCCCAGATCATTCAGCTCGGGCGCCCGGTCCGGACTGCGGTTCCAGACGGTGACCGCGAACCCTGCTCGGGCGAGGTTCGCGGCCATGGCCGCGCCCATCGTCCCGAGACCCAGGAAGCCGATTCGCTCGCCGCTCATCCGATCCTCACTGCTACGCTCGCGGCATCATGCCACTCGGCTCGCTCACCGACTGAGGAGACACCGCCGATGCCGCTCGTTGCCCAGCTCGCCGCCCTCGTCGCTGCCGCGATCCACGTCTGGTTCTTCATCCTCGAGAGCATCGTGTTCACAAGGCCGACCGTGGCCGCCCGCTTCGGTCTCAAGACCGACGAGCAGATCGCCACCGTCCGGCCGATGGCCTTCAATCAGGGCTTCTACAACCTGTTCCTCGCGGTGGGCATCGCGGCCGGCATCGCCCAGATCGCCGCCGGAGCGACGATCGCCGGGCGATCGATCGTCCTGTTCGCCTGCCTCTGCATGGTCTGGGCCGGGATCGTCCTCCTCGTGACGAGCCCGCGACTCCGACAGGCGGCGCTGGTCCAGCTGGTGCCGCCGCTCGTGGCAATCGTGACAGCGTTTGCCCTGCGATGAAGATCGCGGGGGGACTGCTGTTCGCCGCGGCTGCAATCTTCCTCGTCGTCCTGGTCGTTCGGCCGTGGAGCCCCAAGCCGTACCACGGCGAGGGAACGGTCAGCTCCTACCTGTGGTGCATGGCCTTCGCGCCGGCCGGCGGCGGGGTGATCCCGATCAGCGCGTGGCCCGACGGTCTCGTCGCTCAGGGCTACGACGGGGTCCTGGTCGATGCCACGGGTCAAGTGGTCCTGCGAACGGGAGATCACATCACCTTCGACGGAACGTTGAGTGAGTCGGATGGCGATACGCCGTGCACGAACACGCGGGTGATCAAGGTGGAGCGATTCGAGCGGAAGCCGGCGCCAAGCGACTGAGTTCGAGGCGGATCAGTGGCCGACCTCGGCGCACAGGCGGGTGTCGTCGAGGAGCGGCGACTCGTCGACGCACTCGATGTCGGCGAAGGTCCGCATGGCGATGGTGAGGTGGCGCGCCCGGCGGGACTCGAACCCACGACCTTCAGGTCCGCAACCTGACGCTCTATCCACTGAGCTACGGGCGCCTGTGTTGCCGGCGACATCGACCGGCGCGGACCGGTGGAATCTGGCGGAGAGGGAGGGATTCGAACCCTCGGAGCAGGTTACCCCACTCAACGGTTTAGCAAACCGTCGCACTAGGCCTCTATGCGACCTCTCCGTCGCGCGGCGGCCGGAATCCTAACACGGGGGTCGGCTGGATCGGCATCCGCCGGTCTGGTACGTTGGGCCGCTGAGCGCAGTTGAGGGAGTGACGATGAGCGACCAGCCGGAGCGGACCGCCGAGGAGATCCAGGCGATCAACGTCGACATCGTCGCGCCGCTGACCGGGCCAATTCCTTTCGTGGAGTACGACCCGGGATGGCCGGCCCTCTTCGAACGCGAGGAGGCCAGGATCCGGTCGATCCTGGGCGATCGCGTCATCCGCCTCGAGCACACCGGCTCCACGTCCGTCCCGGGCCTCGCGGCGAAGCCGGTCATCGACATCACGATGACCGTTGCCGACGTCCTCGACGAGCCGGCCTACGTGCCGGACCTCGAGGCGGCTGGCTATCGGCTGGTGATCCGGGAGCACGAGCCCGAGTGGTACGACCATCGGGTCTTCAAGGGACCCGACACGAACGTCAACCTGCACACCTTCTCGGCCGGATGCCGCGAGCTCGACCGGATGGTCGGCTTTCGCGACTGGCTGCGCAGCCACGACGACGATCGAGCCCTCTACGAGTCAACCAAGCGCGCCCTGCTGAAGCGCGAATGGAAGTTCGTCCAGAACTACGCCGACGCGAAGGGCGAGGTCGTCGAGGCGATCGCGAGCCGGGCCGGGATCGGCGGACCGCACCCATGAGCGCGGAACCCGCGCGGCGCGACGCTCGTTGACACCACGCTCGGCGCTCGGTACCGTCCCCACACGCACATGAACCACCTCATCTATTTTCGACACCCGGCATGACCGACCCCGGAGCCTAGGCCCGGGACCGCGGGCCATGCCGGGTGAACGCAGAGGTCGCGACCTCTGCGTTTTTTGTTGACCAGGAGGGACCACCGACCCCATGTTCGTCGTTATGGCTCGGACCGCGACCGAGGCCGAGATCCTCGGC
>DASUPH010000132.1:0-8058 GCA_036276275.1 Candidatus Limnocylindrales bacterium | reverse complement strand
CAGGACCGCCGCAATCACCCCCACGGCAAATGAAACGGCCGGCCAGCGACCGATGAGCACAGCGATCAAGGAGCCCGCAAGGAGCAGGGCGGGGGACAGGACGGGAATACCAGTCAACGCCGAGATGCTCGTCGTGGACGGCGCGGCCGTGCCTGCGACGGAGAGGTATTCGGCCAGCGAGCCAATGCCGGCGCCAAGAATCGACACAATGGTTGCGAGGACGACCGTTGCAGCGGCTGCCGCGACCCCGGGCCAGTTTCGCGTGCCCATCAACCAGCCCCCGATCGCAATCGGTGCGAGCTTCAAGGAAGCCATCGCGCCGATGATCAACCCCGCCGAGGATGTGCCACGGTACCGCCATGCGAGAACGAGCATCCCCGGAAAGAAGGATGCGAGATTTCCCGCGGCAAGCTGCTCGCCGATCGCAGGAGCGAGGCCCGCGGCAATCAAGACGCCGGCCCAGCCGGTTCGCCGGGCAAGGACGAAGACCGTTCCCAGCAGAGCAGTCCAGCACGCGGCGAGCCAGGCGACATAGCCGAACGGCAAGGCGGCGATCGGGCGCCAGATGACCGCGATCGGCGGCGGCGAGAGGAGTGCTGCATTTGAAACCCAGGGCAGCACCAGGACCTGTCGATCGCCGTCCACGAGCCGGTAGAGATCGTGTCCCGCGTTCAGCCGTTCTCCAGCTGCGAGGTACGTGATCGCGTCCGTGAACGGCACCGACAGACTCGCGGGGTTCAGCATCATGCTGAAGTGGCGCGCTGCGAACACCAGTCCGAGCAGGATCGGCAGAAGCGCGGCCGCCGTCCGAATTCGAGGACTCGCGGGGATCGCCGCAAGGCCTGCGACGCTCAGTTTCGCGGCGGGGTGCCGTGCCGGCCGGACCCAGATCCAATCCAGGTGCCGGGCCGACGCCACGTTGCGCAATCGGGTCCCCCCGAACTGCCGCTCGGGGAGCGGCGATGGAGGACCGATGCTCCGTTAGTACCAGGACCCTGTCAATGGATTTTGGTTACCGGGCGCACCGTTTGTGCGAATGGGTCAGCGGGCGAGTACCAGGACTGTGCCGTCCTCGTCGTGGAACGCGTCGCGCCAGCCCGCCGCCTGGAGCCGCGTGACGAAGTCGCGCTGGTCCGGGCTCGCGACGACGATGCTCACCCCCCAGCCGGCGAGCGCCGCCTCCCAGCCCGTCGCGCCGGTCTCGATCCGGTCGAGGTTGTTCCAGACCTCGATCGGAAAGAGCTCGATCCGCGAATCGATCGCGACGAGCGTGTCGGGCAGTGCGAACTCGAACCACGAGCCCCACGGCTGGGGTGCGAGAAGGCGATCGCCAGGGCGGACGAGCCCGCGCAACGCCCCGGTGATCCCGGGCGGAGCCGTCCCGACCACGCCGGCGGGCGCACGCAGGCCGGGGTCGATCGGGCGCCACGCGGGAAGCGCCGCCACAGCCGCGAGCACGAGGATCGCGGTGAGGACCAGGTTCGTCCGGCGCATCATCGGCGTCCCTTCAGGGGCCGGGCGAACCGGGCGTGAGCTCGACGATGCGTCGGCCGGGACCGCCGCAAGCCCGGCCACGACGACGGCGGCCACCAACGGCCACCACGCCAGGCCGCGGACCGCGTAGGCGCCGATCGCCAGGAACGGAACGAGCCAGAGCAGCGTCGTCGGGCGAACGACCCGGCCCCGGCGGGCGGCGACGACAAAGGCGATCGCGACGAGCCCCGCGGAACCGTAGAAGAGAACGCCCTCGGGTGTTCGGACCGTCGTGGGCTGCCACTCAGTGACCCGGCTGGTGATCAGCTCGTTCGTGGAGATTCCGGCGACGTAGCTCCAGACCGTGAGCCCGAACGGGTTGACGACCGTCGCGACGAGCGCTCCCACCAGGAGAGCGGCGCTCCTCCGCCACGCCGGATCGCGGTCGACGAGGTCCTCGACCAGCCCGATCCCGACCAGGAGCGGGCCGAGGAAGAAGCTGCCGTGGACGTTCGTCCAGAGGAGGATCAACGGGACCGCGAGCCAGGTGAGGCCGGGTCGCTCGCGACGCTGGACGACGACCCACAGCACGGCCGAGAACAGCGCGACAGCGAACAGCTGCGGTCGCAGCCCCAGCGTGACCGCGGCGCAGGCGAACGCCGCCAGCGCCAGCCAGGCCGCGATCCGCACGGATCCCGACCGACGACGGCAGGCGTCGAACAGCAGGCCGAACGCACAGCCGACGAGCGCGGCTCGGAGAAGCACGAGCCCGGTCCAGCCGGCGAGCCGGTAGGCGACGTCCAGCAGGACCTGGGCGCCCCACTGCTGGTTCTGCCACGGCTGTCCGGCGGCGGTGAAGGTGAACGTGTCGACGCGCGGGATCGCGCCGGTGTCGAGGGTGATCGCCCCGGCTCGCAGGTGATACGCGAGGTCGACGGTCGGCAGCGACGCGATCGTCGCGGCGAGGACCGGCAGGCCGATCGCAAGGAACGCCCACAGGCGGGTGAGGGTCACCCGGCGATGCTAGCGGCCGGCGGTGCGGTCCCGCACCGCGACGATGGTCCTGTCGGCGCCGCACCGGCCTCGCCGCGCCGTCGCGACGGCCCGGGATCAGCTCGCGGCGGCCTCGGCCAGACGGACCGCCAGCGCTCCCTCGTCGTAGATCTGCTCGACCGACTTGACCATCAGCTCGATGCAGAACCGATCGTGGACGAGGTCGTGGCCGGCCCGGGCGATCGTGTCGGCGAAAGCGTGATCGGTCAGCAGGCGCACGATCGCGGCCGCCAGGGCGACCGGGTTGTCGTGCTCGACGAGGAGCCCCGTGACGCCGTCCTCGACCATCTCCGGGATGCCCCCGACATCGGATGCGACGACCGGCCGCGACAACGCCATCGCCTCGAGGATCGACAGGCCCTGCGCCTCCCGCCACGACGGCAGGACCGCCACGTCGAGGGCCGCGGTGACGGCCGGGATGTCGTCGCGGCGACCGGTGAAGATGACCCGGTGGCCGACCTTGTGAGCTGCCGCCCACTGCTCGAGGAAGTCGCGCCGACTCCCCTCCCCGACGATCAGGAGGTAGGCGCTCGGGACCCTGCGAAGGACGTGCGGCCAGGCTTCGATGAGCGTCTGGTGGCCCTTCTCCGGCTCCAGGCGGGCGACGACGCCGACGATCTGTGAGCCCGCCTCCATGCCGTACTCCTCGTGGAGCGTGCAGCACGGTTCCTGGTGGTCGTAGCGCTGGAGGTCGACGCCGTTGTAGATCAGCCGGACCGGCGCGCCGGTCCGATGCTCGTCGGCGATCTTGCGCTCGATCGATTTCGAGACCGCGATCAGCTGGTCCATCGACGGCGTCAGCTGCCGGATCAGGTCACGGTCCTCGGCCGAGCGGACGCGCGACGAGTGGACGGTCGAGACGACGTACGGCCGGCGGTGGCCGGTCTCGCCGAGGGCGAGCGCCGCCTTCGTCCCGACGACGTCGGCCCGGTACATGTGGGTGTGGATCACGTCCGGCCGGATCAGGGCGAGGTGGGCGGTCACGGCCCGGATCGCGTCGGCATCGTCCGGGTCGTCGATGACGGTCACGTCGAAGCCGGCCCGGTCGAGCTTGCGGACGGCACTCCCCGCGGACAGCGCGACGACCGACGCCTCGTAGCGCGTCCGGTCGAGACGGCTGAGGAGCGAGAAGAGATGCTCCTGGGCGCCGCCGTTCGTGCCGGTCGCGAGGATCTCGACGACGCGGACCCGCGGTGGTCCGGGCATCGGGAAGTGCTCGAGCGGGGTCATGCACGGGTCCCAGCTCACGGGCGGGCCCATCAGCGGCTCCCGCTCGCGGCGTCGCCGCGGCGCACGAGCAGCCGCTGGATCGGCTCGTCGGTCGCGCCCCACTCGTACTTGTACGGCTCGTCGCCGCGGAGGAAGTCGAACCGTCGCTTGCCCGATTCGATCGCGGTTTGGACGTACATCGCCGCCAGGACGACCCCGGGCGAGAGATCCCGCGCGTCGGGGTCGACGCCCGCGTTGTAGAACATGACGGTGTCGCCGTGATCGACGTGGATCCCGGCGGCGATCCGCCGGCCATCGACCGTCAGGAACGAGAGCCGGACCGGCCCATCCGGACCCGACGCCTCGAACAGGCGCCGGATGAACACCCGCGACGCATCGCCACCCGGTGTCGGCGGGAACAGCCCCGCGGCACCCCATTTGCGCTGGTGGAGCTCGATGAACGCCTCGAGGTCGACCCGAGGATCGGTCGACGGGCTGAAGAGGAGTTCGCCTGCCGCCTCCGCTCGACGAATCTTGCGCCGGATCTCGTGGCGGGCCTTCTTCTCGAGCGTCGAGAGGAAGCCTTCGAAGTCGATCCCGTCTGGCAGGTGCACGACCGGGCAGACATCCTCGCGCTCGAGGTTGAGCGTCCAGCCCTCGCTCATCTCGCGCCGACCGAAGGCGGCGGCAAGGGCGTCGGCGGTCGGATCGCCGCAGCGCAGGCGGCGGAGGTCGACGGCGTCCCAGGGCGCGGGGTGGTCCGGATCCTCGCCCGAGGCGTCGTCGGCGAGGTAGTTCGCAAGAGCGTCGGCGACCGCAGGCAGGTCGGCCGGGGAAGCGAGGATCGTGGCGTAGTCGGCGTGGTACGACGCCCCGAAGAAGATCGCCTTGGCGGTCGGGGGGACGGGCGTCAGGGGTGTTGGGTCTCCATGACGGAGCCGGGTGGCCGTCTCGGCGTCCTCGGGCTCGACCTCATGGCGGTGCATGAGCGGGACGATGGCGACCGGATCGCCGGCCTCGGCGCCGCCGGCCGTGCCCGCGGTCGCCGTCACGACGAGCGTCTGGTCGTGGGCCGAGGCGTGATACGCGTCCCACCACGCGCGCTGGAATGCCCAGCTCGAGAAAGGCGTCGCCCATGGGTTACGGGCGGTCAGTGCGTCCCAGGTTGCGCGGGGAACGTCGTCGAAGGCTCGTCGCTCGATCCGGAGGGCAGCGGCGGCGGCGGCGTCAGGGGAGGTCGTCGTCGGGGTCGCGCCCGGCGAGCCCGGACAGGCAGGCTCCGCGTCGGGAGCGTGGGTGGTCACGCTCCGAGGATATCACCGGGCCTCGAAAACGATTGCGGGGGCAACGGCTTCGTTCGTTGCAGACGCATACGATCGCCGGGCCGTCCACGGTGAGATCTGCCGTTCGGTAGTACCGTTGCCGTCCTTTCGCAGGACGATCGGGCTACCGGGGGCTCTGACATTGGTGATGCGGTCTTGAGTGCGGCTCCGACGCGGAGCCCCTCCACCGAGGCACCCTCGAGCAACGAACGGATGGTGGGCCTCGACGGCCTGCGCGCCGCCGCCGCCGGGATGATCGTGCTTCACCATGCCGGTCCGCTCGTGTTCGGCTCCGATATCGCCGGCGGGCTCGATGTCGGCGTGATGCTCTTCTTCGCTCTTTCGGGATACGTCCTGTACCGCTCGTTCGGCCCCAGGGACGTCGCGGTCGCTCCGTATCTCCTTCGGCGCGTCGCCAGGATCTGGCCCGCCTACCTCGTGGCCGCGTTCGGCGTCGCTGTCTTCCTCCAGCCGAGCTACCTGAGCGCTCCGCTCGGCCTACTGACGATGGGCAACAGCCCGCTCGAAGTGATCTGGACGCTCAGGCTCGAGCTCGGCTTCTACTGCCTCCTGCCGTTGATCGCCCGCTTCCTTCGGAGTCAATCGTTCCGACGCCGGCTCATCGTCCTCGGCTGGCTGGCCTGCATCTCCCTCGCGTTCGGATCGCTCGTCCCGATGGGCTCCGCAATCCCGGTCGGCCTCGCCGTGTGGGCGTTCGTTCCGGGCATGATCGTGGCCGACGTCTCCCTGACGCGGCCGGATCTGCTGCGACGAACCGGGGCCATCGCGGCCGCGGGGATCGCCCTGATCGGCCTGTCCGTGATCGCGAACGCGCCCTATCCGGACTTCGCCGGGGGGATCGGCGCAGCCCTCCTGCTGCCCTGGTTCGCCGCATGGCAGCCGGCTCGCCTGACGCCCTTCGTGGCCGCGGCCGGCGGCATCTCGTACTCCGTCTATCTCTGGCATCTGCCACTGATCCACGTGTTCGGGCTCTGGGCGATTCCCCTGACCGTCGCGATCTCGGCGGTTGCGTTCACCCTCATCGAACGGCCCTGCATGGCCGGCGCACGGTATCTGATCAGGATGTGGTCCGAACCTCGCAGCTCGATGTCGCTCCGCTGGCCCAGAGTCGATGTCGCCGCCGGCCCGCCGCTGCCCATTCCGGTCTCGCTGGCTGGCCCCATTGGGGGATCGACCGGCTGACGCCCGGTGGTAAGGTCCGACCGCTTCCACCTGAAACCGCCGGGGACCATTTCCACGGATCTCGCGAACCGTCTCCCGTTCATGCGCGCCAGCGCCCGAGCCGCCCGCAAACCTGCCAGGGGCGCCGTTCGCTGGGGTCCGGCATTCGCGCTGGCTGTCATCGGTGCCGGCTTCGCGACGGCGTTTTACGTGAACCAGGTCGCGCCGGTCGACACGCTCCACTACTTCCAGACCGCCCATATGGACCACTTCTACGGCACGGTCTGGGGCGCCGGCACCGAGGCCGACGCCTGGTACGTCTACCCGCCGCCGTTCGCCTACATCGTCCGCATCCTGTCCTTCGGCGGCTGGGGCCAGTGGCTCCTCCTCTGGACGGTCATCCTCGCGGTCTCGTTCTCCGTCGTCCGCTGGGTCGGGGTCGCGGCGGTGGTGATCGGCTTCGGGACCCGCCTCCTCCTCGACAACTTCAAGCCGATCGCCGAGCCGGCCAACCACCTCACGATCGGCAACATCCAGCCACTCCTGCTCGCCGCCATCGTCCTCGGCCTGCGCTACCCGGCGATGTGGGCGATCCCGCTCCTGACAAAGATCGGGCCGGGTGTCGGGCTCCTGTGGTTCGTCGTCCGGCGTGAGTGGCGGAACCTCGCGATCGCCCTCGGCGCGACCGGCGCGATCGTGGCGATCTCGTTCGTCGTCGATCCGGCGGCGTGGGGCGAGTGGTTCCGGTTCATCTTCGCGAATGTCGCCACGCCCAGTCCCGTCGCGGTCGTCCCGATCCCGGGCTGGGTCCGATTCCCGGCAGCGATCGGGCTGATCATCTGGGGGGCGCGGACGGATCGGCCGTGGACGCTCCCGATCGCCTGCGGGATCGCCTCGTTCGCCCTCTACGAGTGGTCGTTCCTCACGATCTGGCTCGGCGTCTTCGCGTTCGCCGGCCCGTGGGCTCCCCGAGACGCGAGCGGACGCCTGACCCTGACATCGCGCCCATCGGCTGGGCAAGCCGGCGTCGTGGTCGCGGCGCCGGCCGCGCCGCCCGCCGCGCCTGCGCCGCCCGCGGCGCCCGCACCGCCCGCTACGGCGCCGCCAGCCTGAACAGCTCGTCCGGCGAGAGTCGCGGCGAGTGGTCGTCGAACAGGCGCCGGAGCAGGAAGTACTCGGGCAACGGGCGATCGTCGGTGATCAGTGGGCCGTCGCCCACGATCCGGGCGACATCGGCCCCCTGGATCCAGACGAGCGACGGGATCTTCGCCGCCCACGCGTCGAGGGTCTTCACCTTCGAGTCGTAGGCCGAAGAGATGTCCTCGAGGACGCCGGGTCGGGCGAGGATCGCCCGGATGTTCGCGTCGGTGAAGGCGAGCGGCGCGGCGCTGCCGATGACGAAGAAGCCGTAGCCGCCGGGACCGAACGCGACGATGACGTTCGGGAACACGGCCTGGAACGTCCGGATGTGATCGAGGAACTCGGCGACGGACCCGCCGTACGGCGTCCACTGCATCATGATCCCGCCCGGATTCAGCCGGGCGGCGCCGGCCTGGTAGTACTCGAGAGACGAGATGACCGCGGCACCGGAGCTCTCGATCGGGGGCGGCGGATCGGTGACGATGATGTCGTAGGTCTTCGGTGTCAGCTCGAGATGGTTCCGGCCATCGGTGACGATGACATGGCCGTTGGGCGCGGCGAGGATCTGCTCGGCGTCCGGGTAGAACCAGTGGAACATCGTCGGGACCGAGGGGACGAGCTCGACCGCGTCGGTCTCGAGACCCGCGATGACCGCCGCCCGGAACGCCGAGCCCATCCC
>DASUPH010000131.1:0-2173 GCA_036276275.1 Candidatus Limnocylindrales bacterium | reverse complement strand
CGGATGCCGAAGAACTCGGCCGCGCCACCCCGGGCGAAACGGAAGCCGGTCTTGACCTCGTCGAAGATCAGGAGGATGCCGAACTCCTCGGTCAACGCCCGCATCGCGGCGTGGAAGCCGGGCTGCGGCAGGATGCCCTGGGCGTTGCCAAGGACGGGCTCGACGATGACCGCGGCGATGTCGGCGCCCTGCTCCTCGAACAGGCGCCGGAGGAGGTCGAGATTGTTGTAACGGGCCGGAATGATCGTGTCGGCGACGGCATCGGGGATGCCGCGGCCCCACGCGAGCCGGACCGGTTTGTCGGCGTCGCCGAGGTCGGACATGTCGTCCGGCGTGACGCTGATCAGGGCGTAGTCGTGGACGCCGTGATACTGGCCCTCGAACTTCACGATCTTGTTGCGGCTGGTGAAGGCGCGGGCGAGCCGCATCGCGTGCATCGTCGCCTCGGTCCCCGACACCGTCATCCGGGCCATCTCGACCCAGCCGGTGAGCTCGCACAGGAGCTCCATCGCCCGGACCTCGTCCTCGGTGGTGATCGAGAAGCTGACGCCGCGCCGCATCCGCTCGTTCACGTAGTCGTCGACCCGGTCGTCGCCGTGACCGAGGATCACGGGGCCATAGCCCATCCGGAGGTCGATGAACTCGTTGCCGTCGACGTCCCAGATCATGGCGCCCTTGCCACGATCGATATAGATCGTGTCCTCGCCCCAGGCCCGGAAGTTCGAGTTGGCGCCGCCCGGCAGGGTCTTCGACGCGCGTCGGTACAGCTCGAGCTGGCGATCGCGGCGGAGGGTCGGGGCCTGCTTCCTCGAGGCCTGGGATTCGGTGGCCATGAAGTCACTCCGTGGATGGGATTGACCCGTCATGCGCGACGGGTGTTCCGGGGGACGGAACGGGAGAGACCGAATGGTGGCATATTGGCGGCCTCGGCGTCAACGCGGATATCGCACGAATGCGCCAGATTCCGTGCGAATCACGATGGTCCACGCACGGGTTCGGGGCGAGAGCGCACGAATCGGACGCAGCCCGGCACGACGTCGCCGCCACGACTACGATCCGCCGCATGACCGACCACGACCCGGCCACCGGGATCAGCTACTGGCTCGCTGCGTCGCCGGCCGACGCGCGCCGCCCGGCCGCTCAGGGGGACCTCGTCGCGGACGTGGCGATCGTCGGGGCCGGCTTCAGCGGGCTGTGGAGCGCGATCGCCCTGACCGACAGCGACCCGGCGTTGCGGGTCGTCGTCCTGGAGCAGGAGACCGTCGGGTTCGGGGCCAGCGGTCGCAATGGCGGTTTCTGCCAGGCCAGCCTCACCCACGGTCTCGCCAACGGGATCCGCCACTTCCCGGACGAGCTGGCGCTGCTCGAGCGCGAGGGGATCGCGAACCTCGCGGCGCTCGTCGCGTTCACCCGCGAGCACGGGATCGACTGCGACCTCGAGGAGAACGGCGGTCTCGACGTCGCCGACCAGCCCCACCAGGTCGACGAGTTCCGGGCCTGGGTCGACGAGGCCGCGGAATGGGGCGAGGAGCTGGAGTTCCTCGATCGCGAGCGCGTCCAGGCGGAGGTCCACTCCCCGCTCTGGCAGGCCGGGCTCTACCGGCCGCCCGGCCGCGAGGTTCTGCTCGATCCGGCGAAGCTCGTTCGTGGCCTGGCCCGGGTGGCCGAGCGCCGCGGCGTCACGATCCACGAGGGCAGCCGGGTGACGGCCGTCGAACGGCAGGCCGGCGGCGTCCGGATCACGACGTCGACCGGAGCCGTCGTCACGGCCGATCACGTCGTCGTCGTCACGTCGGCCTATTCGGGCTGGTTGCGCCGGCTGTCGAGCCACTTCGTGCCGGTCTACGACTACGCCCTCGTGTCCGATCCGCTGACGCCCGACCAGCGGGTCTCGATCGGCTGGCAGCGGCGGCAGGGGATGTCGGACGCCAACAACCAGTTCCACTACTTCCGTCTGACCGCCGACGATCGGATCCTGTGGGGTGGCTACGACGCGGTCTACTACCGGAACAACGGGATCGGCCCGGCATTCGACCGCCGGCCGGCGACGTTCGACCGCCTGGCGGAGCAGTTCCGGCGTGCCTTTCCGCAGCTGGCCGACCTGCGATTCCCCCACCGCTGGGGCGGCGCCATCGATACGACCTCGCGCTTCACGGTGACCTTCGGCCAGGCG
>DASUPH010000130.1:0-3964 GCA_036276275.1 Candidatus Limnocylindrales bacterium | reverse complement strand
CGATCGGCCGCTCGACGCCGACCGGATCGAGGCTCCGGCGAGGGTCGACAGCTATTGGGGCGACGGCTATGGCGTCATGCGAGCCGAGCAGCGATTCATCGCGGGCGATCCGGCCCCGACTTCGGACTTCCGAGAGGTGTCATCGCCGCTGACCGGCGAGATGCTCCGACCGTCGCTGACCGGTCGGGGCGTCGTCCAGTTCCGCAAGCGCCTGATCGACGGCGACTTCCGCCAGCTCGGCGAGTGGTTCCGGCTCTACCCGGAGATGACCCTCCGAGCGTACGGCTCGTACGACCACTCCATCGTGGACCTCGAGTTCCTGCGGTTCTTCCCGACCCTCCGTCGCTTCGGCGCCGACGCTCTGTGGGACTCCCTGACGTCGCTCGATGGCCTGCGGCACCTCCCGGCGGATCTGGAACAGCTCGGGATCGGTGCGACCCAGGCGAAGCTCGATCTCGCGATCCTCGCGCGATTTCGCGAGCTGACCTGGCTATTCCTCGAGGGCCAGACGAAGCACCTCGAGGTCATCTCCGGGCTCGGATCGCTGGACGACCTGACGCTTCGCTCGATCACGATGCCGGACCTATCGCTCCTTCTGACCCTGAAGCGCCTGCGGTCTCTCGATCTCAAGCTCGGCGGAACCCGCGATCTCCGCCTGCTGCCACGAGTCGGGGAGCTGCGGTATCTCGAGCTGTGGATGATCCGCGGGCTCACGGATGTGTCCGCCGTCGGGCAGATCCCGTCGCTGCGTGCGCTGTTTCTCCAGGCCCTGCGCCAGGTCGAGGCGCTTCCGGAATTTCATCAGGCGACCGAGCTGCGACGGGTCCGGCTCGAGACGATGAAGGGCCTCCGCGACCTGAGCCCGCTGGCGACTGCCCCCGCGCTCGAAGGCATCGAGCTCATCGACATGCGGCACCTGCAGCCCGAGGATCTCGCCCCGTTGATCGGCCTGCCGCGGTTGAAGGCGGTGACTCCGGGTCTGGGCAGCCACCGCAAGAACGAGGCGGCGGCCGGCCTGCTTCGGTTGCCCAGCGTCAGCGAACCGTACGACTGGACGACGGCGTAGGCGCTGCCGGCTGGCCGGTCGGCGCGGGCCAATCGTCCTGTGCCGGCGCCACGTTGGGGTTCACGTGGAACACGTTGTCGGGGTCCCAGGACCGCTTCAGGGCGGCAAGGTGGGCGACTTTGGCGTCGCCGTAGATCCGAAGGGTCTCTTCGGGGCCGGCGTCCGCGTTGCCGTTCGAATAGGCGCCGAGCGTCCGGTCCGGCTCGACGACCTGCATCGCCCTTCGGCACCACTCGAGGTTCGCGGCGTCGTCCGCCGGGTCCTTCCAGTCCGAGTCGGCGCTCAGGTCGAACGTCGCCGCTCGGCCGGCATACGCAGTCGCGTCCTCGGGGACGCGACCGATCGCTCCGCCGAGCGCGGTAACGGAGAAGCTCGAATCCCCGGGTGCGGCCCCCACGTGCTCGACCAGCTGGTCGAGCGCCTCAGGTCGGACGTCGTTCGCGTTGTGGCTCTTGATGAACGACCGGCTGCCCCAGGCGAACGCGAGATCGTGGGCGGTCTGGACGTCGAGAAACGGCGCACTGCCGATCGTCGCGGTCAGGGGCTTCGGCCCGACGCGCAGGCCCGCCGTATCCCGCTCGACGTCGTCCGCGGAGCCGCTGTGGTTCCAGGCCAGGTAGACGATCGGCTTGCCCACCGCCTCCTCCGGGTACCCCTCGTCCCGTCCGGCCTGAGCGATCCCGAAGATGGTCGCCACCGCATCCGGCGCGGTCGGCGCGTACTCGCGGAAGATGGACCAGACCTCCTGGACCCGGGTCGCCGGGAAGGTCAGGACGCCGCGGTGGAGCTCGGGGCCGAACGGATGCAGGCGGAACTCGAAGGCCGTCGCGATCCCGAAGTTCCAGCCGGCGCCGCGCAGGCCCCAGAAGAGCTCGGGCTCCTCGGTCTCGGTCGCGCGGACGAGCCTGCCGTCCGCGGTGACGAGCTCGACCGCCGCCAGGTTGTCGATCGTGAGCCCGAAGTGGCGTTGGAGGCGGCCCACTCCCCCACCGAGCGTCAGCCCGGCAACGCCCGTGTGGCCGACGACGCCGGTTGGGCAGACGAGGCCGAGCTCCTGCGCGGCGATGTCGAGCTCACCCAGGAGCGCGCCGCCGTTCGCTCGGGCGGTCCGGGTCCGTGAGTCGGCCTCGACGCCGCGCATCGCGGACATGTCGACGAGGAGTCCGCCGTTCGCGCCTCCGAGTCCGGCCGCGCTGTGGCCGCCGGATCGGACCGTGATCTCGAGGTCGTGCTCGCGCGCGAAGCGGACTGCGGAGGCAACCTCCTCGGCGCTCGACGGGCGGGCGATGACCGCCGGCCGGCGATCGTGGATCGCGTTCCACAGGCGGCGCCCGTCGTCGTAGCCCGCGTCGCCCGGCGTGATCACCTCGCTGCACGATCTGCGCAGCTGATCCAGGTGGCGGGCTTGGAGCACGGCGCTTGTCTCAACCATTCGGCGGCCAGTATGCCGATACGGACGGCTGGTGGCGACCGATCCGCCGATGGTCACGCGAGACCGCCATCGTGACCCTGGTCCACTCGGTCAAAGGCGCGCATCGCCTGACTCGGCCGCCATGGCACGGGATCGGTAGTAGGGGCGTCGGACGGCGGCAATGCCGGCCGGCCGAGGATCCGGTCGCTGAGCTTCAGGGTTTCGCACGCGCAGTCAAGTCGGCCCCTGAGGGGCGCGTTGCGATCGACTCAGCCCGCTCCAGGCCCCGTGCCGGCTTGACGAGACTCGGTCCGACCCGCGTCGAAACCGATCGCGAGCGGTTCGGCTCCTCGGATCTACGGCGCTCTCGTTCGCCCAAAGATGTCGACGTCATTGCCTCCGCTTGGTAGCCGGGTGGCGTTCTGCCAGATGACGACCACTCGGCTGACGTCTAGGGCGACCGCCGGAGAGGAAGCCCCGTCCTGGGCGCCGTTGACATCGACCTGCTCGGGAATCGACCAGGTTCCAGTGGCGGGATTGAAGCTCGAGCTCCAGACGTTTGGATAGAGCGCATTCAAGCCGTCGTACCAGACGACGTATGTTCTGCCATCACCACGGGTCGCTACGGACGGGAAGTTCGCACCGTCGGCAGCGATCACGGTGCTGGCGGCCCACGCTCCTCCGCTCGAGCGCCGTCGCACACGCAGCTGGTTGGGAGTTGCCCGCCAGTCGTCCCAAGCCACCGTGACATTACCGGCAGTGTCGATGCCGATGTCGGGTTGACCCTGATAGGCGGTGCCGGGGTCGTCCGAGATCTTCACGTTCGACGACCAGGTGGAAGCGGTCGGTCCGAGGGTGGCGAACCAGACATCGGCGTTTCCGACGGACGGTTGCATCCAGACGGCATACGACGTGCCGTCACTGCCGAGCGTCACCCTCGGTCCCTGCTTCTGAGCGGAGGTGTCGCTGGTCACCTTGATCTCCGGGCCCCACGTCGTGCTGCCCGCGGCAAGTCTGGCTGAGTAGATGTGGTACTTGTTGTTGCCAACCTTGCGGTACCACACGGCGACTGCCGCGCCATTCGGCCTGACGGCGATGGACGGCGTGGTTTGGTCGCCGAACGACGTGTCCGTATTGACGCGGGTATTCGGTGACCACAGGCCCGTTGTTCCGGAGCGCTTCGAGAAATAGATGTCACGGCGACCGTTGCGCGAATCGACCCAGACGGCGTACGCGTTGTTGCTGCCGTCGATGGCGACGGCAGGGTAGAACTGGTCGCCGGTCGCGACGTCATTCACCCGCTGATTGGCGCCCCATGCACCTGTTGTCGGAGTCCGGCGGGACGAGTAGATGTCGTAGCCGGGCGTAGCCCGGTAATCCCACCAGACCGATATCGCGGCACCATCCGGGCCAATGGCCACGTCCGGCACGAGCTGGTTCGCGCCGCCCGTGTCATCGTTGACGCGAGTGCTTGTATCCCAGGCGCT
>DASUPH010000129.1:0-3319 GCA_036276275.1 Candidatus Limnocylindrales bacterium | reverse complement strand
GAGAAGCCGCAGCGCCTCCCCGGCGCTCCCCTCGGCGGCACCTCCTGGCAGGACCGCTCGCGCTGACGGTCCGGGCGGTCGTCTTCGACGTGGGGGAAACGCTCGTCGACGAGACGCGGGTGTGGTCAGCATGGGCGGATCACCTCCGGGTTCCCCGGCTGACGTTCCTGGCCGAGCTCGGCGCGGTGATAGCCCGCGGGGGCGACCATCGCGAAGTGTTCGAGCTGTTCCGACCCGACATCGACCTGCAGGCGATCCTGGCGAGCCCGGAAGGGGCTGATCTCGTGGACGTCATCGGGCCCCAGGACCTGTACCCCGATGCGCTCCCCACGTCGCCATGCCGAGCCGTTGCGTCGCCGCCGTTCCGAGGGGCGACGCACGAACGGGCCGCGGCCCGAGGCCACGACCCGTCAAGTCGAATCGGTGCGCGCCCGGCGCTAGGCTCGGGCGACGACCTTGGGTCGGTTGAACAGGCCGAACGAGGCCTTCGCCACCGGCGAGGCGACGGGCGTCCCGATGATCCGGTCGGCGAGGGCTTCGAAGTCCTCGCTGATCTTCTCGCGCGGGAACATCTCGATGACCGTGCGGCCCTCGTTGGCGGCGCGCACGAAGAGCAGGCCGCCGGAGCGCAGGAGCGCGAGCGACGGCATGCCCACGGTGCGCTCCATGTCCGCGACCGACACGCCGCTGTTGGCGCGATTGATCACCAGGGCGAGGCGATCCCGGATGCCGAGCTCGACCGCGAGGTCGGCCAGCTGGACCGCCGCACGAATGGCCGGCACGTCCGGTGTGACCGGCACGAGAATCCGGTCGGCGATATCGAAGATGGCCAGGTTGAGGTCGCTGTACGACGGATGCAGGTCGACGATCACGAAATCGAAGCCGCGCCGCGCCGCGTTGATCAGCTGCCCGACCCGCTCGGGGTCGAGGATCTCCGTATGCAGCGGCGACGAGGTCAGGGACACCACGCGCAGCCCGGACGGGTGGGCGGCCGCGAGGTCGGCCAGCGATTCGATCGGGCCGCCATCCGGTTCGTCGCGCCAGCTGTCGACGACCGTCCGGGCCTCGCTCATGCCGAGCGATGTCGTCACGTGGCCCGTGACCGTGTCGGCGTCGATCAGCAGGACGTTCTGTCCCTTGCGCATCTGGAGTGCCGAGGCGAGGTTCGTGGCGATCGTCGTCTTGCCGACGCCTCCCTTCGGGTTGAAGACCGCGATGACCGTGGCGCGGTGGGTCCAGCCGTCGGCCTCGATCGGGCCGCTCTGGAGGACCGGCCCGGAGCCGTCGTCCACGGTCTGGCTGCGGATACACATCGCCTCGACCCGCCAGCGCAGGGACTCGGCGGAGTACGGGCGTGTGAAGTATTCGTCCTCGACGCTGCCGGTGGCACGCGAGCCGAGCTGATCGAGGGCCCGCTGCGAGACGACCATGAGCGCCGGGATGGCCCGACCGGCGTCGCGCAGCAGCCCGTAGAACTCGAGCGATCGGTCGAAGTCGGTCTCGCCGTCGAGGATCGCGACACCGACGTCACGGGTGCTCGCGAGCAGCGCCTCGAGCTCGTCCGGATGGGTCACGGTGACGACCGTGAAGCCCGCCTCGCGAAGTTCAGTGGCGACCGGGACCGACTCGTCGGGCGGCAGGGAGACGGCGATGGTCGGTCGCGGCACGCTAGCCCTCGGACTCAGGATCTCGTGCGGTGACGGTCAGTTCGCCCTCGGTCTCGGCCGTGACGCGGGCGCCGAAGCCGGGAAGGGTCGTGATGGCGTCCCGAAGGACGATGCCGGAGTCGTGGTTGACGGCGAAGAGGAACTCCCCGTCGGGGCCGGACGAAACGCCGACCGAGCGGACACCGCTGACGCGGGACAGCGTGCGCTTGAAGGTGGCGATGCTGGCGACGCTGACGAGCCCGGTGACCACGACTCGCGTCGTGACCGCCTCGCCACTGCTGCTCTCGGCGTCCGGCACGAGCCCGGCGAGTCGAGCGGCCAGCGCGTCGTCCGCGATGACGGCGATCTCTTCCTCGGGCGACGTCTCCTCGGGCGTGAAGGCGGCAGCTTCGGCCTCGGCGCTTGCGAAGTCCGGCGTCAGGCCCATCGCCTCGATGCGCGGGTCGACCGGTTCGGCGGTCTCCGTCTCGGCGACGGCTTCGGTCTCGGAGGTGACCTCTTGTGCCGGCTGCTCGTCGGCCGTGGTGGCGTCGACGGTCGTCCCGGTCTCGACGGAGCCGATCGTCTCGGTCGCGTCGGAGGTGTCTGCGGTGTCGGAGGTGTCTGCGGTGTCGGCGGTCTCGGCCGGCGTCTCGGGCCAGGGCTCGACGACGACCGCGCGCTCGGCGGGCAGCTCGTCGGTCTCGGCGACGGTGGCTTCGACCACCGTGGCATCGTGGGTCACGTCAACGTCGAACGGCGGCGGCTCCGGCAGGCTTTCGGCCATCGCCACGACGCGGGTGGCGTCCTCCTCGCCCATCAGGCGCTCGAAGAAGGCGGCCATCTCGGCCTCGAAGGCATCGACCCGGCGCTGGACGCGCTCGATGCGCCCTTCGATCTCGGCCGCATGGGCCTCGACCTCGCGCTCGAGACGGGCCTTGCGGTGGGTGATCCGCTCGTCCGTCTCTTCGCGGATGCGGGCGATCTCGGCCTTGGACCACTCGCGGATCGCCGCGACGTCGTCATCGGCCTGCTTGCGCAGCTCGGTCGCCTCCAGGGCGGTGGAGGCGTGGATGCTTTCGATGTGGGTCTTCGCCTCGGCGGCGAAGCGGGCCAGCGAGTCGGCCCTGGCGGTCTCCGCGGCGCCCTGCATGGCGCGCGTCAGGTCAGCCATGAACTTGTTGGGCTTGCGGCCGTCAGCGGACGCGGTGTGCGACGGCATCTCCTCCACCGAGTCGATCGGCGGGTTGCCCTCGGTGGTGGTCTCCGAGACGGCCGACGGGTCGTCGACGGTGGCCATATGGTCAGTAGCGGCAGGCGCTGCGTCGATCATGTCTGGCGTCTCGATCTCCTGGTCGATGGTGGGGGCGTCGCCGACCGGTGCTTCTCCGGTCGTTTCGGCGCGGGATTCGGACTCGCTCCGGTCCGACCCCCACGGGAGACGAAAGCCGGGCTTGGCATCGGTCGTGGCCATGCGTTGTGATCCTCGGTCGGTATTTGGGCTGGGGACTCTTCCTGGATGTGTCGGCATGGTGCCAGCGAGGGTTGGTCCGGTGGAGTCCGCTAGAGGTACCACTGGACTGCGCCGGTCGTACCGTCGGCGCCGGTTGTGCACCACCCGTTGTGAGGCCGCAACGTCTTCACGAGTAGGATGGCCCGCGATGGGACCACTC
>DASUPH010000128.1:0-10349 GCA_036276275.1 Candidatus Limnocylindrales bacterium | reverse complement strand
GTTCGGATCAGGGCCTTGCGGTTCAGTTCATAGGTCGCCCGTACCAGCGACACCGGACCCACCTGCGGTCGACACTCGCGGTCCAGCGCAGCGTCACCGGAGGGACCAAGCGTGCGACCATCCATCCTGCTCGGGTTCGGCGTCAACGCCAATCCGTGGTGGGATTCCGACGGCCGAACCTCCCGTCGCCGGCGACGCCGCCTGCTCGAGGTCGCCCTCGTCGTCTCGACCCTGGCTCTGCTGATGACGACCGTGTGGCCCAGAACGGCCCGAGCGGGGGCGTCGGTCAACCTCGACCAGTGGGCGAGCACCGACGCCGCCTGGCAGAACGGCAACCTCAACGGCAACAACTCCCGTTACCCGGAGGGCGGCATCGTTCCGTTCCGGCTCGCGATGGAGGGACTCAAGGCCGGCAACCACACGATCCACATCAACTACGACGTCACCGCGGGCGGCCACAAGGCGTACGACTTCCTGGCCACCTGGAACGTCACGAACGCAGCCGGCCGGATCTGCGGCGGCTCCGGCGGCGGGATCTCGTCGATGTGCCCGGGCATGCCCGCCTCGTCGTCGGCGGCCTTCCCCAACGATGGCTACGCGATGGACGGCCTGACCGTCCATGGCGCCGAGCTCTACTCGGCGGCGCCCCGGCGGCTGACGATCTGGGGCGGAACGATCCAGTCGATCTCGGCGCCGGTCCACAGCGGCTCGGCGAGCGGCAACAGCAGCGCCGACATCGTGGTCCGCTTCCGCTCCACCGGAGCGGCAGTCTTGCTCGCGTGGGGCGGTCATCTCGGCCAGTCGGCCTACTGGAACCGTTCGACAGGCGGTGCCAGCGACGGCGCGTCCCAGGTGTCGGGAGCGCCGTGGCACATGCGGACCCTCCAGCTCGATGGCGCCGGGAACAAGAACCAGGACCGCTCGATCCAGCCAAGCGCGATCGTCGGTGAGCTCGGGCCGTTCGCCCTGGCGCCACCGACGCCTCGGCCCACGGCCGCTCCACCGGCGCCGCGACCGACACCCGCCACGCAGCCCGGCGCTCCGACGCCGCGTCCGCCCGGACAACCCGGAGGCCCGGCGGTGCAGGGCGGAGACCCACCCGGAGTCCCCAACGTGACGATCCCGCCGACCTCGACCGCGCCGTTGCTCGACGCCGACCAACCGGGGCTCGGAAGCCTCCTTGCGGCGCTTGCGACCTCGGCGATCGCCTTGCTGATGCTCGTCCCGGCGCTGCGGCGGAGACGGCCTCGCTGATCCCGCTCACCCGCCGGCCCACGGCCGGCGTTCGGTATCCTCGTCCCTCACGCCACGGCGCCTGACCCGCCCGTCGCCCGGAGGAGGACCGATGCGCACGCTGATCACGAACGGCACGATCGTCACGGCCACCGGCTCCACGGTCGCCGACGTGCTGATCGAGGACGAGACGATCGGGGCGATCGGTGCCGGCCTGCCCGGCCGCGGGATCACCGCCGACGAGACGATCGATGCGACCGGCAAGTACGTGATTCCCGGCGCGATCGACGTCCACACCCACATGGAGCTGCCGTTCGGCGGGACGTTCGCGAAGGACACCTTCGAGTCCGGGACCCGGGCGGCGGCCTTCGGCGGGACGACGACGATCGTCGACTTCGCCGTCCAGTCGCGCGGGAAGTCGCTCCGCGAGGGCCTCGACGCGTGGCATGCCAAGGCCGAGGGCAATGCGGTCGCCGACTACGGCTTCCACATGATCATGAGCGACGTGAACGACGACACCCTCGCCGAGATGGACGCGCTCGTCGCCGAGGGCGTCCCGGACTTCAAGCTCTTCACGGCGTATCCGGGCGTCTTCTACAGCGACGACGGGGCGATCTTCCGGGCGATGCAGCGGACGGCGAAAAACGGCGGGCTGATCATGATGCACGCCGAGAACGGGATGGCGATCGACATCGTCGCCGCGGACGAGGTGGCCGCCGGCCACACGGATCCCTACTACCACGGCGTCGCCCGCTACCCCATCTTCGAAGGAGAGGCGACGAACCGGGTCATCCGGCTCGCCGAGGCGGCGGGCGTCCCGGTGTACATCGTCCACCTGTCGGCTCGCGAGGCCATGAACGAGGTCCGGGCCGCCCGCGATCGAGGCTCGATGGCCTTCGCCGAGACCTGTCCCCAGTACCTGTTCCTGTCGCTCGACGACATGAAGAACGGCTTCGAGGGCGCGAAGTTCGTCTGCTCGCCACCGCTCCGGCCGGCGGACCACCAGGCCGAGCTGTGGACGGGGCTCGTCAAGGACGACCTCCAGCTCGTCGCGACCGACCACTGCCCGTTCGACTTCGAGGGCCAGAAGGATCTCGGCAAGGGTGACTTCCGGAAGGTCCCGAACGGGCTGCCGGGTGTCGAGGACCGCGTCGATCTGCTCCACGACGGCGGCGTCGTCGGCGGTCGGATCACGAAGGAGCGCTGGGTCGAGATCATCTCGACGGCGCCTGCCCGCCTGTTCGGAATGTACCCCCGCAAGGGCGCGGTCGCGGTCGGGGCGGATGCCGATCTCGTCGTCTACGACCCGGAGGCCAGCCACACGATCAGTGCGAAGACCCATCACATGGACGTCGACTACTCGTGCTACGAGGGTCGCGAGGTGAAGGGCCGATCCGACGTCGTCATGAGCCGCGGCTCGGTGATCGTCCGCGACGGCGAGTTCACCGGCCGCAAGGGCCACGGCCGATTCGTGAAGCGGTCGACGGCGGACTTCGTCCGGGTCAGCTGACGGCGCCCGTGCGCCTCGACATCGAAAAGCGGTCGATCTTCGCGAGGCCGGTTCGTCATCGGTCCAGGGGCCGCCGTGATGGTGGCGGCGACCCGCGATCCGCGAGGAGGTGACCGCATGCGCTACCTGTTCCTGCTGTGGGGTGACGAGGCCGCCGAAGAGGCGATGACCGATGCCGCGCGAAGGGCGATCGTCGAGAGCCACATGGCGTTCAGCCGGACGATCCGCGACGAAGGTCGGGTCGTCACGGGTGAGCCGTTGGGGCCGAGCCGCAACGGGCTGGTCGTGCGGCGCAACTATTCGGTGACGGACGGGCCATTCCTCGAGTCGAAGGAACAGCTCGGGGGCTTCTACGTGATCGATTGCCGGGACGACGACGATGCGACGGCCGTGGCCGCCCGCGTGCCGTCGAGTCCGGGCCTCACCATCGAGATCCGGGCGATCCCCGAGTAGCGAATCGACGGCCGCGAACCGGGCCGACAGGCGGCCGCGGGTCGGGAAACGGCCCACTCCGGCGATCCGGGCTAGACTGGCATCGACCCCCCGTTGTCCCCCGGACGTCACCCATCGATGCCGACCGATCTGCTCTTCCCTGCGTTCGCGCTGACCCTCCTCGCCAACGCAGTCCTCGTCGCCATGGCCGTCCGCGGGCTCGCCCGCGGCCGGGCGGCGCGCGACGACGAGGCGCGCGACGATCAGGAGCGCCGTCCCCAGGAGCGACCGCCGGGTGGGATGACCGCTGAGCCGATCTTCCCGGATCCTGCGGCGCCCACACCGACCGGGACGACGGAGCCATCGGCCTCCCCGGTGTCGCCGGCGCCCGTGCTCGTACCGCCGCCGGCTCCGAAGCCGATCGCTGCCCCCGCGAAGCCGCCGCGCCGACCGCGCGCAGCCCGCGCGACGGGTGCCACCGGGCCTCGCCCGGCCATCCGACCGGACGCGCCTGACGAGTCCGCGGTCGGGCCGTCCCCCATGCCTCCGTCGCCCCGTCGCCGGGGCGCCCCGAAACCCGGCGCAGCCGGCCCGGCGCGATCCGCGGGAGCGCGTGCCACGGACGGGGATGCTCCGGGTCCAGAGGCCCGACGAGGCGGTCGGCGGCGCTTCTCGCTGCCACCCCACGACGAAGATCATGAGCGCATCAACCGCTCGATCGAGACCTTCCTCTCGGGCAACGACAGCGTCGAGCCGACCGAGGCCGGTCCCGACAACCCGACCGTCGCCACGACCGTCGCGATCGTCGCGATCGACGGCCTGGAGAACGACGCATCCATCGCCGACCGGGAAGCCGTCGACGGCGTCGTCGCGACCGTCGAACGGACGCTCCGCGGTGCGGCCCGCTCCGCCGACCGGGTCACGGCGGCCGGCATCGGCCGTTTCCAGGTCGTCCTACCGGCGACCGGCGAGCTCGCCGCTCGAGCCTACCTTCGCCGCGTCCGGGCAACCGTCGGGCCGAGCCTCGATTCCGCCGACGCCGCACTCGGGCTCGTGACGGCGACGGCAACGGTCCTCGATGACACCGTCGCCGTCGCGGCCGCCCGGGCGTCGGCGCGGCTCGATGCCGCGCTCGGCGAGGCGAGCCGCCAGGCCATGGACGTCGAGCCCAGGGTCGCCTCCGACTAGCGGTCCGCGGGCGACGCCGCCGGAACGTCGTCGGTGAGCGGGTCGCCGAGGTCGGAGCCTCGCCGCCGCTCACGGACCAGCAGCAGACCGAGCACGATGGCTGCCCCGAGCGCGACGGCGAGGTCCAGGACCTGCTCGAGCCGGAACGGGCCGCTGGCCACCGGATCCCGCCATGTCGAGGCGACGACCGCCCGGCCGAGGGCCCACAGGCCGATCGCGATGACGAGGGCACGACCGTCCGGTCGCCGGATCGCCGGGATCGTCAGCAGCCCCATCACGGCGATCAGGATCGCGATCGTGAGGAGCCCCTCGTACACCTGCGCCGGATGCGAGGGGATCTCCGGCCCGAGGGAGCCCCACGGTCCCGGGCCGAGGTAGGCGGTGGCGAGGTCCCCGTCCCACGGCTGACCCTGGCCCCGTCCGCCGAGCACGGTCGCGAGCTTGCCGCCGGCGAGGGCGACGAGCGTCGGCAGGGTGGCCACGTGGAGCCAGCGCCCCGGCTGGCCGTCGAGGAGGACCGCGACGAGGGCACCGGTCAGCGCGCCCCCGACGACGGCCAGCGTCAGCTCCAGGCTGCCAACCCCGGGGTCGGCGATTCGGCCGATGCCGGCGCCGAACCACGCGGGGTTGAGGAAGACGTAGCCGAGACGGCCGCCGATGACGGCCCCCGGGACGACGCCGAGGACGACGAACAGGAGATCGTCCAATCGCAACCCGGTCGAGCGGGCGGTGAGCCCGGCGACGATGAGGGCGGCGAAGATCGAGCCGGCGACCGCGATCGTCTCCCAGCGGACGGCGCCGTCCCCGAGATGGAGCAGCGGATCGAAGTCGAACGCGATCAGGGCGGTCGGCACGGCGCGACCCAGTGTACCGGGGCAGCCAGCCGCCGAAGCGCCCGAGCGCTCCGCTGGGCGGGGGGCGGTGAATCGTTCACCCGATCCGTGTCGGCTTGCCGACACCGGCTCTGTCAGTCGAGCGCTCACCCGCAAGTCGGCGACCCGACGAGCATGACGCCCATCGGTCCGACGTGTCCCGGGGGGGACGCAGCGGCCGAAGGCGGACGAGGGGTTGTCCGTCTGGGGGGAAAGAGCGGTCGCTGGACTCTGGGGGGTTGGCGACCGATCGGACGAACAGCGCCCGGCCCCCGGGGGGAGTGGCCGTGCGCTGTTCGTCAGTTGCGGGACGTCGATGGGCTCAGGCTGCGCCACATTGTCGATCCGACTGTTCGGCCGGCTCGAGGTCCGCGCGGGCGGCGTCGATGTCCGGATCAGCGGGCGTCACGCCCAGGCGCTGACGGCGCTCCTTGCCCTTCGCCCCCGGCCGCGCCTCCGCGATGCGATCGCCGCCGAGCTCTGGCCCGACGTGGATGGGCCGTCGGCCGCATCGCTCCGGCAGGCCCTGTGGCTCGTCCGATCCAGCCTCACGACGGCCGGCCTCGAGCCGGAGGCGTGGCTGGAGGCCGACCAGGACACGCTCGGCCTGCGGTCCGCCGCGTCGCTCGATCTCGACGTCGACCGGTTCGAGGGTCTCGCCGACCAGGCCGACGACCCCGTCGCCGAGGAAGCGGCCCTCTCGATCTACCGCGGCGACCTGCTCGAGGGTCTCGGTCACGAGTGCTTCGCCGCCGAGCGCGAGCGGCTGTCGGATTCCTACGAGGACCTCCTCGCCCGCGTCGCAGGGACCCGGATGGCCCGCGGCGACGTCGGCGGCGCCCGCCTCGCGGCCACCGAGCTGTTGGCCCGCGATCCGCTCCGCGAAGAGGCTCACGCGGTGCTGATCGCTGCCTACGGCGTCGCGGGCTCGCGCTCGCAGGTCGTCCGCCAGTACCGCCGGGTGTGCTCGATCCTGCGCAGCGAGCTCGCGGTCGGCCCCCTGCCCGAGACCGATGCCGTGTACCGGATAGCCCTCGCGGCAGCCGCCTCCCGATCGCGCGAGCGAGCGTCGGCGATCGTCTACGACCCAGCGCCGTTCGTGCCGATCCTCGTCAGCAGCGCCTGATTCGCAGGCGCCCGGTCCTCCCGATCCGAGCGCGAATCGAACGGCCCCGGCGTGAGCCGGGGCCGTTTCGTTGCCGTCTACCGAGCGACCGGCGGAGCCGGCCGCGCGATCGATCGCGGTGTTACGGGGTGTCCACCCGGACGATCGTCGGGTTCGGCAGGTTCGCGGAACCGCCGTAGACGACCGAACCGAGGTACTTCGTTGCGGGGGCGAGGCCGCTGAACGCCAGGTTGATCGTGCCGGTTGCGCCGGTCGTGGCCGTCGCCGGAGCGGTGACGGTCATGTTGCCGACAGCCGCGCTGCCGAGGACCCAGTTCCAGAGGGTGAAGGTCGACGGGTTGGCGGTGGCGAACCCATGGACCCAGACGGTGTACGTCGCCGCCGTCGGATTGAGCAGGTTCACTTCCTCGTCCGACGTGCCGCTGCCGCTGACGCCGACCAGGGTCGTGCCACGGTAGACGTACAGGTCGAGGTCGCTGGTGGCCGGTGTCGTGCTCGAGTTGAACAGCGAGAACCGGGCGTAGGTCGTGCCGGCCGGGACGACGACGTCGAACCGGGCGGTCTCGGGCCCGAGGACCGGATTGAAGGTGCCGTCCGGGTCGGTGGAGACCGAACCGGTTGCGCTCGCCGCCGGGATGAGGCCCCGGGCCGTTGCCGTGAACGGGCCGTCATACCCGAACTTCACCGGATACGAGATCGGTCCGCCAGTGCCGCTGACCTGGGCCGGAGCCGCGAGGGCGACCGGCCGGATGACCATCGGGCTCCGGACGGCGTGCCCGCCGCCGTTCCACGTCAACTGGCCACCGACGTAGGCGCCGAGTGTGGCCGTGGTCCGGGTGAAGGTGACGGTGAACGTCGCGGAAGCGCCGGGGGCGAGGTTGATGGTCGACGGGCTGACCACGACGTTCATCCCGGCGAGACCGGTCGTTTGAGCCGTGTACGTCGCGCCTGCGCCACCGACGTTGGTGACCTTGCGCTTGATCGTCTGGACGCCGGCGAGGTCGCCGATCGCGATCGACGCGCCGTTGAAGTCGCTCGGATCGAACGAGTAGCCGGCACCGGCCAAGGCGGCGCACGTCGCCGGCGTGACGCCGTTCGTCGTGCCGCACAGGAACGCCAGCCAGTCGTTGATGTTCGAGTCGTAGACCAGGCCGGGATCGGCCGCCGAGTTCGGCTTGATGTGGCCGGCTCCCTGGCTGAAGATCACCGACGGGGTCGTGTTCGGACCGTCGAGGACGTCGGTCGCCGACGTCATGAGCGCCGACTTGATCGCCATCGGCGACCAGCTCGGATGGAGCTGCATCAGCAGGGCGGCGACGCCGGCCACGTGGGGCGCGGACATCGAGGTCCCGCTGTAGAGGCTGAAGTCCTGACCGTGGTTGCCGGGAGGAGCGACCGCGGCAAGGATGTCCTGGCCGGGGGCGATGACGTCCGGCTTCAGCAGGTCGCCGCCGGCCGCAAGTAGCGGCCCGCGCGACGAGAACGCCGCCGTGAACGGCGCCGGGGCGTTGAAGACGATCGTCGCCTTGTTGATCGTGGCCGTCGCCCCGGTGGTTGCCGCGTACGCCTTGATGGCGGCGCGGAACGGAACGTCGACGTGGACGGTCGGGACGAAGTGGAAGTCGGCGAAGATCCCGTTCGCTGCGGTGTTGAGCAGGATCATCCCCACCCCGCCGGCCTCCTGGACGGCGAGGCTCTTGTCGGTCCTGCCGTTGACGCCGCGATCGCAGACGACGATCTTGCCCGCGACCTTCACCGGGTCGAGGACGGGCGTTCCGCCGTTCGTGCCGGTCGAGAAGCACAGCGCGAGGTTGGTCGGGTTGGCGCCGTTCACGCCGGCTGCCGTCGAATCGATGAGTGGAGCGGGTCCGACGGCGTTGGCGACCGACGCACCCTGATAGGTCACGCCGTTGCCGAGCGTGACGGATCCCTCGCCGGTTCGGTTATGGGTGCCCGCGGCGACGGTCGTCGTCCACGGACCGGGATGAGCAACCGTCGAGGCCGCCGGCCCGCTGTTGCCCGCCGACTCGGAGACGAAGATGCCCGCGTTCGCGGCGTAGAGGAACGAGACCTCGACCGGGTCGAGGAAGTTCGTCGACGTGCCGCTGATCGAGTAGTTGATGACGTCGACACCGTCCTCGACGGCCTGGTCGATGGCCGCCATGAGGTCGGACGTGGAGCCGCTCGCCGTGGCCGCGTCCTGGGTCGACCAGAGCGCCTTGTACATGGCAATCCGGGCACGCGGCGCCATGCCGCTGATCTTGCCGAAGCTGGCTGCCAGCCCGGTCGCCTGGACGCCGGAGTTGCCGCCGGCCGTGGACGCAGTGTGCGTCCCGTGGCCGTTGTAGTCGCGCGGTGAGTTGAACTCCCACGGCTTGTCGGTATCGATCCCGGCGTTTCCGCCCTGGCTCGCGTTGTAGTACCGAGCGCCGATCAGCTTGTTGTTGCAGTCGTGCTTGTCCCACTGCTCGCCGGTCTGGCAGGTACCGTGCCAGCCCACCGGCTTCTTGTAGGCGAGCCCGGTGCCGAGCGGGTTCTTGCCGACCCGGTCGGAGAAGCTCAGGGCCTCGGGCCAGATACCCGAGTCGATGTCGCCGATGATGATGTCCTCGCCGGCCCTGCCGACGCCGCCGAGCTGCGACCACAGGCCGCCCGGATCCGACAGGCCGAGGAAGGCCGGCGTCGACGACGTGTCGAGCGTGCGAACCTCGTCGGGGACGATGGACGTGACGTCCTTGTCCTTGGCGAGCTTGTTCGCCTCGGCCGCCGTCAGGCGGGCCGCGAACCCGTTGAAGGACGTGGTGTAGTCGTACACCTTCTTGCCGCCGGCGGCCCGGATCTTGGCTTCGTGGCGGCTGACGAGATGACCCGCGTAGCTGACGACGGCGCCCGCCGCCGGGTCGATCTTGTGGCCCTTGGCGGGCTTGGTGGCGGCGTAGCCGGCCGTCTTGCCGTCATAGGCGATGGCCGGCAGCTCGCGCATCTGGACGATGTAGATGCCGGCCTTGGTGAACAGCTTTGGTCCGCTATCGACCTTTGGTGAGGCGCCCGATGCGGCCCCCGGCAGGAGCGCCGCGATCAGCAGCGCGGACCCCGCGAGGGCAGTCAGAAACCGACGACGCATGTGTCTCCCTTCAGGCAATGCCTGATCCTCCATGCGAGGGTGCAGCGGCCAGCGGCAGCGACTCCCGTTTGCTGCCGGTCGGCGGCTGGAAACCCCCTGTGACAATGAACACCGGCCCTCCCGAGCCGGCGTTCCATGTCGGACGACGGTACTACTGCCGTCGCAACCCGGTCAATTCCGCATGGTCGAGGAGATCACCCAGGTGGTGCGGCGATGCAACGAGGAATGACGCCTGCGCTCAACCCAGCTTCGCGACGAGCTCCTTCACGGCCGCCGCCGACGCGTCGAACGCGGCCTGCTCCGCTGGGGTCAGCTCGATCTCGAAGACTTTCTCCATCCCGGCCCTCCCGAGCACGACCGGCACCCCGACGAACAGGTCGCGGGTCTTGAACTCGCCCTGGAGGAGGACGGCGCAGGGCAGGACGCGCTTCCGGTCGCGGAGGATCGCGTCGACCATCTCGAACGCCGACGCGGCCGGCGCATAGAAGGCCGAGCCGGTCTTGAGCAGTGCGACGACCTCGGCTCCGCCGTTGGCCGTCCGCTCCTCGAGCGCCTTGACCCGGTCCGCGGAAAGGAGCTCGGTGATCGGCACGCCGGCGACCGTCGAGTAGCGCGACAGCGGGACCATCGTGTCGCCGTGGCCGCCGAGAACAAAGGCATGGGTGTCCTCGACGCTGACGCCCAGCTCCTGGGCGATGAACGTCCGGAATCGGGCCGAGTCGAGGACGCCGGCCATCCCGAGCACGCGCTCGCGCGGGAATCCCGACGCGGCCATCGCGACGTGGCACATCGCGTCGAGCGGATTGGTCACGATTATCAGGATCGCCTTCGGGGAGTGCTTCGCGGCCTGTTCCACGACCGCCC
>DASUPH010000127.1:0-14497 GCA_036276275.1 Candidatus Limnocylindrales bacterium | reverse complement strand
GGGACTGATGGGTCGGCCTTCCCTGCCTGCGGGCCAGGCGTTGTGGCTACCCGACTCGAACGGCATCCACATGATGTTCATGCGCTTCCCGATCGACGCGGTCTTCGTCGGCAAGCCCGATACCGCCGGCGCCCGCGTCGTGCTCTCCGTTCACGAATCGTTGCCGACGTGGCGCGGGCTCGTGCCGCTCGTTCGTGGCGCCCATGGCGTCCTGGAGCTCCCGACCGGAACGGTCGCCGCTACGGGAACTGTCGTCGGCGATCGCATCTCCCTCGAGGAAGGCTGACGACCCGCACGAACTGGCCTCTCCCGTCGCCACGTAACTGGCTGGGAAGTGCCGACCCCGATGATTGCGGGGATGAGTGCGGTCGCCGCGATCCCCAACCGGGTCCTCGATCTTGCATTTCCGGCACGCTGCCCGGGGTGCGGTCGGGAGGGGGCGCCGATCTGTTCGGCTTGCGCGCCGGCATTGGACGCCCGGCTGGATCTCGCGGCCGGCGTCGCGATCGGATTGCCGTCGGATGTGCCGGCGCCGCTCCTCCAGCTCGAATGGTGCACGCCCTTCATCGGCCTCGTCCGGCGGGCCCTCCATGAGCTGAAATACGGCGGCGAGACGCGCCTCGCCCTGCCACTCGGCGAGGCGATCGCGCGGCGCTGGCTCCGGGCAGGCGTGGGCGGCGACGCGCTCGTCCCGGTCCCGGTCCATGCCGAGCGGGCTCGACGGCGCGGCTACGACCAGGCCGAGCTGATCGCCCGCGCCGCCGCTCTTGCCCTCGGCCTGCCCTGCGCTCCGATCCTGGAGCGCGCTCGAGCCACGGCGGCCCAGTTCGACCTCGACCGGACGTCGCGGGCGAGCAACGTCCGGGGCGCATTCCGGCTCCGACCGCGGACGGGGCCGGGCGGGGCCGCCGGTGCGGGTGCGGCAGCCCGACCCCTGGCGGGTCGCTGGATCGTCCTCGTCGACGATGTCGTCACGACGGGCGCGACCCTTTCGGCCTGCGCGGAGCCGCTCCTCGCGGCGGGCGCAATCGGCGTGTCGGCCGTGACGGTCGCGCGAGAGCGCTGAGCGGGCCGGGATGGAACGTCGGCTCCATCCGGCGTCGACCCGGGTGTAGACTCGGGCCATCTGGCGGGTTGCCCGCCACGCCGCCCCCGGACAGCCCGATCCCACGCGAGCGAGGCGCCCGGCGCCTCTCGGGAGGTCATCGTGAGGACGATCGTCAAGGGGAAGAACATCGATGTCCCCGACACCGTCCGGGCCTATGCCGAGCGCAAGATGGCCCGCCTCGAGCGAATCCTCGACGATCGAAGCGATGCTCTCGTCGAGCTCTCGGTCGAGCAGCATCGCAGCACTGACGACTCCCATATCGTCGAGGTGACCCTCGTGATCGACGGCCGCACGTTGCGAACGCATGCCGCCGCCGTGAGCCACCAGGCCGGTATCGATGAAGTCGTCGACAAGCTCGAGCGGCGGGCGGTCGACCATCGCGAGAAGCCCCGTCATCGGTCGCGGCCGGCCGAGGAGAAGGTCCTCCTGCGCCGGATCGCCGACGGCACCGCCGAACGCGGTCGCGAGCAGCGGATCGTGAAGACGAAGCGGTTCTCGATCGAGCCGATGTTCGAGGAAGACGCCCTGGCCCGGATGGAGGAGCTGGGGCACCAGTTCTTCGTCTACGTCGACGCCGAGACGGAGCGGGTCAACATCCTGTACAAGCGCTCCGACGGTGACTTCGGCCTGATCGAGCCGATCGTCGGCGGCGAGTACACCGCCGGCCAGGGTCGAGGAGGCGATCCCTCGAACGGCCGCCACTGACGCCGGGCCGCGACCGTTTCAGTCCGTCGCGTCGGCCGCCATCGGCTTCGTCCGCCGGTAGATCCCTGCCTCGCGGCTCATCAGGCGCCCATCGACCAGGTAACGGCGGAGGGCGGCGACATCCGGATGGAGCAGAGCGAGGCGCATGTTGACCTCCCTCTCCTCATAATCGCGATCCTCCGGGAAGCACCGATCGAGGATCACCGGCAGCAGGAGATCGCGCTTGCCCGGCTTGGCCGGGATCGACACGAGCCGATCGTCGCGGATGAATGTCCGGACGACCTTCTCCAGCTCGGTCAGCCGTCGCCGATCCGTTTGATCCGGTGCCGGGCGCCGTGGCTCGCTCATCGCCGGACCGTACCAGAAGACGCCCGCTACGATGGGGCGGATGCTGCCCGATGGACGGCGCCTGGGCGCCCACCTGAACGTCGCCGACGGGATGATCAAGGCAGCCGACCGGGCGGCCGCGATCGGCGCGACCGCCCTCCAGATCTTCGGCGACAACCCGACCGCCTGGACGCGTCGGACGGAGCCGGCTTCCGATCGATCGGCATTCCGGGCCCGTCTCGCCGAGCAGGGAATCGATCCGCTCGTCGTCCATGCCTCGTACCTCGTCAACCTGGCCGGGCCCGACCCCGGGTTCTTCGAGCGTTCGATCGGTCTGCTCGCGGCCGAGCTCCGCGACGCGGTCGGGGCCGGGGCTCGCCATGTCAATGTCCACATCGGGTCCCATCGCGGGACGGGAGTCGAGGTCGGGATCGAGCGACTTGCCGAGGGCATCCTCCGGACGCTCGAGGCGGCTGACGCGGACGCCGACGGCGCGGGCGCGGCTGGCGCCGCGGGAGACGACGGCGCCGGCGCGGCGATCGAGCCGTCGATCCTGCTCGAGAACTCCTCCGGCGGTGGCGGCGGCCTCGGCGTCGACGTGAACGAGCTGGCGGCGATCGCGGCGGCCATCGAACGACGGGGCATTCCCCGGGGTCGCGTCGGGTTCTGTCTCGATACGGCCCACGCGTGGGGCGCCGGCCACGACCTGTCCGATCCGGCGACGACGGATGAACTCCTCGCAGCGTTCGACGCCCAAATCGGTCTGGACCGGCTGCCCGTCGTCCATCTCAACGATTCGAAGAGCGGCCTCGGCTCCCGGATGGACCGCCACGAGCACATCGGCGCCGGACAGATCGGCGAGGTCGGGATGGCCCATCTCCTCCGCCATCCCCTGCTCGCCGATGTCGCCTATATCCTCGAGACACCCGGGATGGACCAGGGCTACGACGCGATCAACATCGCCCGTGCGATCGCCCTCGCCCGGGGCGAGCCGCTCGCCCCGCTCCCGCCGGGGGCCCTGACGATCCCGGGCAGCCGGTCGCGCACCGCGACAGCCGTTGCCTCGGACCCGCCGAGCGGTGGAATGGCGGGGCAATGACGACCCGACGCCTGCCCGGCGCATCCGGTGTCGCGCCCATCGAGCTCATCGGACTCGGAACGCTCGTTCTCGTGGCCGCTGTCCTCCGATTCGTGGACCTCCCGACCCGCGGCACCTGGGATGCCGATCAGGGCCACGACATGCTGGTGCTGCGCGACCTCGTCCTGAACGGCCAGATCCCCCTGCTCGGCCCGCCGACGTCGATCGGCGACTTCCATCACGGGGTTCTGTACTACCTCCTCCTCGCACCTGTGGCCGCCGTGTCCGGCGCGGATCCCGTCGCGGTCACGGGTGCGATCGCCCTCGCCGGCACGCTGGCGGTCGCCGTTACGTGGTGGCTCGCACGATCCATCGGCGGTCCGATCGCGGGTCTCCTCGCGGGCTTGCTCCTCGCCGTCTCCTCCAGCGCGGTCGAGGAGTCCACGTTCATCTGGAACCCGAACCTGATCGCGCTGTCGAGCTCGATCGCGCTCGCCGCCGCCTGGCGGGCCTGGACGGGCGGCCGGGCCGGATGGTGGGTCGTCGCTGGAGCCGCCGCCGTCGTCACGATGCACTGCCACGTCCTCGGTGTCGTCCTCAGCCCGGTGATCGCCGGCCTTCTCATCGCTGACATCCGTCGCCGATCTCGCTCGGCGGGCGGAGCTGAACCCGTCGTCAGGGCGGGGCTTGCCTGGCTTGCGATCGCCGCCATCAGCTACATCCCGCTCGCGATCCATGAGCTGACGAGCGGCGGCTCGGAGATCCGGGCCGCCCTCGCGTTCCTGGCGGAGGGTGCCCCCGTCGAGGTCAGCCTGCCGGTCCGCATTCCGATCGTCGGCCTGCGCGTCCTCGCCTGGCCGCTGACCGGGCTGATCACGGCGGCCCCGATCGCCGCCCTGCTCGCGGCGACGCTGGTGGTGAGCCTGACGTTCTGGCGAGTCGCGTCGTCGTCCGGCGACGAGCGGGTGGCCGTTCGGTGGCTGGGCCTCGGGCTCGCCTGGACGGTCGTCGCCTTGGCGCTGGGTGCGAGCGGCCTCGCGACCGTTGTGCTGGGACTGCCGAACGACCACTACCACGCGTTCGCGGACCCGATCGTCGTCGTCCTCGTCGCGGTCGGCCTCGCGCCTCTCGCCCGGGTCGACGTGCCGACGACCGGGCGTCTGCCCGTTGGCGCCGCCGGCGCGATCGTCGTCGTACTCGCCGTCGTCGGCTGGAATCTCTTCCACCAGCCGGCGGCCGTGACGCCGGACGGTGGTTGGCCGGCGGCGATCGAGGCGGGCAATCGGATCCTGCGTTCGCTGCCGGCGGGTCCGACCGAGATTGCCAGCCTGCCGACGGCGAAGGGCCCCGATGCCGTTCGGTTCCCGCTCGTCCGAGCCGGCGCGTCATCGCCCGTCCTCGTCGCCCCCACGACACCTCCAGGACCTGACGCGGTGGCCCGGATCGTCCTGTGCGACGACCTCTTCCAGGTCGTGATCGGGGCGCCGTGCGGCGGTCCCGCCGAGGATCCAGCCGCGACAACGGTCGGACTGCGGCTCGTCGATCGGTTCGAGGCGGCGCCCGGCCGCTGGGTCTCGGTCTATCTCAAGGGCTGACCGCGAATCAGCGCGACTGCGTTCGTCGCGTAGGCGCGGCGAATCAAGGAAGGCGCACGCGACCGCGTTCGTCGCGCCTGGGTGCGTCAGCGCAAGACGGCCCGGAGCACCGGAGCGAGCGGGCTTGAAGGCCCGTGAGCGAGGAGCGGAGGGGCCAACGCAGCGATGGCGTGCCCAAGCACGACGAAAATGCGAACGCCGGCACCCCAGATGCCGGCGTTCGCTGTCCCCGAGACCCGGACGTGGAGGGCGTCCGGGCCGTGCCCTGGAGGAAGATGTAATCGCGGCGGGTGATCAGCCGTCCGGTTGGGTCAGCCGCCCCGGGTCAGGGCCGGCTCGACCGGCCGAGGCTTCGGCCGACGGGTCGAACGCTCGCCATCTGGCGACTGGCCGGGCCGACGCCCGCCACGACCGGGCCCGCGCCGACCGGAGCGGAGCGCGCAATCGGGCGCTCCGGCGGACGGTTCGTCGTGGGTTCGGACGGCTGGAACGTTCGGCCGTAGCGGCGCATCCGCACGGCGAGGTAGTACTCCATGATCTGGCGAACCTGGGGCTCGCTCAGCATGTCGTCGGCCCGCAGGGCGTACTCCACGCGAGCGGTCGGGTTCGTCGCTCCACCGGCGACAAGGCCGAGGTACTGCGGGGTGTCGGCGTCGTCGCGGAGCTCGCGGAGACCGCGGGCCAGCTTCGTGGCGGTGCCGAGGGAGGGCATGCGGTCGCCGCGGATCAGGCGGGAGATCGTCGAGTGATCGACGCCCGACTGCTGGGCAAGTTGACGCTGCGACATCTTCTTGGCCTTGAGCTGGGCTCGAAGCCATTCGTTGAACGCGCGACCGTTCTGGGTGGTCATGACGTCGTTGGGCGCTCCGTGACTCGCGCACCAGAGGGGTGTGGCGATGTATGCATGATCGCCAACGGGACCCCCCTCCCTGTATCCCCCGTTGGTACGGCCCCCATCGCCGTAGCCACGACCGTTGAGGGGCCCCTGTGATGCGGTCCGTGGCGGTTGGGATGGGAGCGGACATGGGACTGCCATCCCCTGAGGGGGATACGGGCTCCAACGGTGGCCGGATCGACCGCAGAGGACGCTCCTGCGACCGTCAAGGCACGCTCCAGCGACCGTCCGGACTTGCGCCAGGGCACGCGGGCATGCTGGCGCTCGGTGGGGGCCATCCGACCAAGAGACGCGCACCGCCGCATCAGCCGCGCGTTGCGCGGGCCCGAGTGCATTGCGATCATGTTGCGGCCCCCCGCCCGGCCTAGGCGGCCGGAGGGCTCAGACCGGGCACCGGCCGATCGGTCAGGCCTGCGCCCCGGCGCTTCGACGAGATCGAATAGGCGATCGAGCCGAGCACGATGATCGACAGGACGCTGATCGTCCGGTCGACGAGGGCGATCGTCGTCGCCTCGTTGCCGGACACGCCGTACACCGCGGTCAGGATCCCGACCACCCCGAGCTCGACGATGCCCAATCCGGCCGGGCTGAACGGCACCGCCGTCAACAGGGAGCCGATGAGGGCGACGAAGAACGCCCCCGAGATCCCGAGCTCGACATCAGGGAAGCCCAGGGCGGCGACGACGAGGTACAGGCGCATCGCCTCCGTCGCCCAGATGAGCCCTGTGAGGACCACGAGCGGCGGCAGATGGCGCAATCCGACGGCCCCGAACACCCCTTCCTCGAAGCGGTCGTAGAACTCGACGACGCGATGCGGCACCGGCAGCCGCACGAGGATCTGGCGGCCGAAGTTGCGGAGCGTCAGCAGGCCCACCGCGAGCACGATCACGACCCCGACCGCGATCCCGAAGACGACCTGGATCTGGGTCGGCAGGCCGTTGCGGAAGCTCCAGAAGCCGGCCGCCAGGCCGAGGACGGAGATCGCGAAGAGATCCAGGATCCGCTCGATGAAGACCGTTCCGAAGGTCCTCGACAGCGAGACGGGGCTGTTGAGCTTGAGGAGATAGGCCCGGTAGACGTCGCCGAGCTTGGCCGGGACGAGGCAGTTGACGAGCCACGACAGGAACAGGATCTCCGTCGCGTCCCGCAGCCCGATCCGGAAGCCCGTCCCGCGTAGAAGGAGCGCCCAACGGAAGCCGCGCAGTGGGAACCCGGCATAGAAGATCACGAAGGCGGCCAGGAGGAGGAGCGGATTCGCCTGGCGAACGCCCGCGATCAGCTCGCCGACGTTGACGTTGAGGACGACCCGGAAGATGAGGACAAGGAAGATGATCGGGAGAACCAGCGACAGGATCGTCTTCGGCTGGCGGAGACGACGGCCGAGCGACAGCGCGTCGGCATTGATCCGATCGGCCTCGCGCCGTTCGTCCGGGACCCGGCGGTCCAGGCCGCTCCGGCGCTCCTCCTGGGGCTGACCCGGCGTCTGCCGCCGAATCGACAGCCGGCGGTCCAGCCCGGATCGCCGCTCCGCTCGGCCGGCGACGTCGGGCGTGGCGTCGTCGGGCGGCTCGGGGTCGCCGGGCGGCTCCGGATCGCGGGGCACTCCGAACCCGGTGGGTTCCGTCACCGGGCCGCCGCCGCGGGTCGCTCGCCGGCGGGCGGGATGCGGCCATTGCCGCGCGCCCGCTGGAGGACCTTCGCGAGCGGGGTCAGGAGGCGAACGTAGAACGAGGCGCGGCCCGTGATCAGCTCGACGTCGCGAAGTCCCGCGAGGAGCCCGGCGGCGGTCGACGGGTCCTGCTCGAAGAGCGTGTAGGCGACACCGACCTCGAACGCGCTGTGAGCGTCGGACACCGCGACCTGACCGAGCTCATGGGCCCGTGCGAACGCGACCGCCCGCTCGTTGCCGCGCCCCACCGCCACCCGGGCGTTGTGAGCCTCGACCCAATCGACGAGCGGGGCGAGCCGCTCCATGCCCGCATCGCGCAGGAGCGAGCCCCGGAAACGATCGAATGGGTGCGGGATGCCGACGAGCCCACCCTGGCTGCGGGCCTCGGCGATCGTCTCCTCGGCCGACAGCCCGGGCGGGATCGCGCGCTCGAGGAACAGGCAGATCAGGTCGCCGTCGGCCGTTCTGACCTCTTCGCCGACGATGACCGCCAGACCGGGAGCATGAACCGCGGCCTGTTCCCGCCCCTCGAGAGCGCCGTCGATCCGGTCGTGATCCGTGATCGCGAGATGGGTCAGGCCACGGGCCGCCGCGGTGCGTACGAGCGATGCCGGTGACGCCAGCGAATCGAACGACGCCCGAGAGTGGCTGTGGAGATCCGCAAAGAACCGATTACCGGGCGCGTTCATCCCGCACTAGATCTGCGAGACGAGGGACTTCTTGAAGAAGTCGAAGTGCTCGAGGGCGAGCCCGGTTCCCAGGGCCACGCAGTTGAGCGAGTTCTCGGCCACGTGGCAGGGCACGCCCGTCACCTGGGTCAGGAGCTTGTCGATGTTCCGCAGGAGCGCTCCGCCGCCCGACATGACCATGCCCTTGTCGATGATGTCCGAGCTGAGCTCGGGTGGCGTCTGCTCGAGGACCAGGCGGACCGCCGTCACGAGCTGCTGCAGCGGCGCCTCGATCGCTTCCATCACCTCGGAGCTCGTGATCGGGATCGTTCGCGGCAGGCCGGCGATCAGATCTCGACCGCGGACCTCCATCTGGAGCTCGCGCTCGAGCGGCAGGGCCGTCCCGATCTGGATCTTGACCTCCTCCGCCGTCCGCTCGCCGATCATCAGGTTGTACTTCTTGCGGATGTAGGTCGCGATGTGCTCGTCGAACTTGTTGCCGCCCACCCGCAGGGACGTCGAGACGACGATCCCGCCGAGGGCGATGACGGCGATCTCGCTCGTCCCGCCACCGATGTCGATGACCATGTTCCCGGACGGGCCGCTGATCGGGACGTTCGCCCCGATCGCGGCCGCCAGCGGCTCCTCGATCAGGTACGCCTCCTTGGCGCCGGCCTTCAGGGCGGCGTCACGGACGGCCCGCTTCTCGACGGACGTGACCCCGGCCGGGACGCTGATCATTACCTCGGGCCGGCTGAAGCCGATCCGGCCTTTCGTGGCCTTGTTGATGAAGAAGCGGAGCATCGCCTCGGTGATCACGTAGTCGGCGATCACGCCGTCCTTCATCGGGCGGATGGCGGTGATGTTGCCGGGGGTCCGTCCGATCATCTCGCGGGCTTCCTCGCCGACGGCCACGATCCGGTTGTCGTCGGACACCGCGACCACGGACGGTTCCGTGATCACGACGCCCTTCCCCTTGACGTAGACGAGAACGTTGGCCGTGCCAAGGTCGATGCCGATCTTCATGAGTTGGTGGAGTCGGTCCCTTCTTCGAGGCGCGCAATCCTGGCGCCGAGATCTGCGAACTTGCGCTCGATGTTCTCATACCCCCGCTGGACATGGTGCGCACCGTGGATCGTCGACTCGCCGTCGGCGGCCAGGGCGGCGAGGATCAGCGACGCTCCGGCTCGCAGGTCGCCGATCTCCGTCTCCGTCCCGCGCAGCGGCGTTCGGCCCTTGATCGTGGCTCGATGGTTGTCCACGAGGTCGACGTCGGCGCCCATCCGGTTGAGCTCGGAGAGCCATTCGAGCCGATCCTCGAAGATCGCCTCGTGGACGTGCGACACGCCCTGGGCCTGCGTCAGCAGGACGCAGGTCGGCGGCTGGATGTCGGTCGGCAGGCCCGGATACGGGGCCGTCTCGAAATCGACCGAACGGAAGCCTTTGTCCAGCAACCTGGAGCCGTCGACCTCGATCGTGTCCTTGCCGCAATTGAGCTCGACTCCGGCCTGGCCGAGGACCTCGAGGAACGCGGCCATGTGGTCGCACGGTGCGCCGGTCAGTCGGACACGGCCGCCGGTCACGGCACCCGCGACGACGAAGGTGCCGGCCTCGATCCGGTCGGCGATCACGTGATGATCGGCCCCGCGGAGGCGGCGGCGGCCGTTGACCTCGATCGTGTCGGAGTAGGTCCGCTCGATCTCCGCGCCCATCTTCTGGAGAAAGACGATCAGGTCGTCGACCTCGGGCTCCTGGGCCGCCGGCCGGATGACGGTGTGGCCGTCGGCGAGCGTGGCGGCCAGCATCGCGTTCTCGGTGCCCATGACCGACACGAACGGGAACCGGATCTCCGTCCCGCGAAGGCGGCCCGGCGCGGTCGCGAAGTAGTAGCCGTTGCGATACTCGATCGTCGCCCCGAGCGTCCGCATCGCATCGACGTGAAGGTCGACCGGCCGCCGGCCGATCCGGTCCCCACCCGGGTTGCTGATGATCACCCGGCCGAACCGGCTCAGGAGCGGGCCAAGGAGCATGAACGAGGCCCGCATCTTGGCTGCCGCCTCGAGGGGCACGAACAGCCAGTCGACGTCGCCCGAGGCGACCTCGTAGACGTTCGGTTCGGGGTGGTCGACGACGACGCCCAGATCGCGCAGCGTCTCGGTCATGACCCGGACGTCCTCGATCTCGGGCACGTTCGTGAACCGGCAGCGCTCGCCGGTCAGCGTCGCCGCGGCGAGCATCTTGAGGGCGGCGTTCTTCGAGCCGCTGATCGGGACGTCACCGCTCAGGGGCACGCCGCCGCCGATCCGGAAGACCTCACGGGTCACCGGCTCGGGCGTGTATTCCCAATTGAATGGCTTTGCGTCAGCCATGGTTCCCCATCACGTGCGGGAGTCTAGCCATTGAACCGGCCCGGACTCACCGACGTCCGAGGCTGAGCTCCACATGTCTCGCTCCCGCGAGACATCGCGAACCATCGGTCGGAGGTTTTCGCGTCTGCCATGGGGCGTCAGCTGCGCCGACGAGGTCCCTCGCGATGACGGCGCTCTGCAACGCGAATGCGGATCAGCGCTTGCTGCAGGGCGGCCCGTGCCACGGACAGGTCGGCGCCCTCGTGGAAGCCCGATTCGAGCGCGGCCTCCGCCTGGCGGCGTGCTTCCTGGGCTTTCTCGAGGTCGATCTCCGATGCCATGTCGGCGGTCTCCGCCATCACGACGACCTTGTCCGGCAGGACCTGGAGGAACCCGCCGACGATCGCGAAGGACTCCTCCTGGCCGCCCTTCCGAAGACGCAGCTCGCCCGCACCGAGCGTCGACACGAGCGGCGCGTGATGGGGCAGCACGCCGAGCTCACCTTCGCTGCCGGGCAGCTGGACGCTGTCGACGTCGTCGGCATAGGCCAGCTTCTCCGGCGTGACGATCTCGAGGTGAAGGGGCATCGCCTATCCCACCTCGGGCCGAGGGCCCGCAGGAGCTTCACCTCGGCCCTCCGTGAGTTGGTACCGACTGATCGTCATGACGCCAGTTTCTCCGCATTCTTGCGGACGTCTTCGATCGTGCCGGCCAGGAAGAACGCCTGCTCCGGCAGGTCGTCGACCTTGCCGTCGAGGATCTCCTTGAAGCTCGCCACGGTGTCCTTGATCGACGAGTACACGCCGGGTCGTCCGGTGAAGACCTCGGCGACGAAGAATGGCTGGCTCGCGAAACGCTGGAGCCGGCGCGCCCGGCCGACGACCGCCTTGTCCTCCTCCGACAGCTCGTCGACGCCGAGGATCGCGATGATGTCCTGGAGGTCGCGGTAGCGCTGGAGGACCCGCTTCGTCTCCTGGGCGACGTCGTAATGCTCCTGGCCGACGACGTTCGGGTCGAGGACCCGTGACGTCGAGGTGAGGGGATCGACGGCCGGGTAGATCCCGAGCTCGGCGATCGAGCGCTCGAGGCGGATCGTCGAGTCGAGGTGGGCGAAGGTCGTCGCCGGCGCCGGGTCCGTGTAGTCGTCGGCCGGGACGAACACTGCCTGGAGCGAGGTGATCGAGCCCTTCTTGGTCGAGGTGATCCGCTCCTGGAGCGCGGCCATCTCCGTCGCCAGGTTCGGCTGATAGCCGACGGCCGACGGCATCCGGCCGAGGAGCGCCGACACCTCCGAGCCTGCCTGGGTGAAGCGGAAGATGTTGTCGATGAAGAGGAGGACGTCGCGGCCTTCCTCGTCGCGGAAGTACTCGGCCATCGTCAGGCCGGAGAGGCCGACCCGCTGGCGGGCGCCGGGCGGCTCGTTCATCTGGCCGAAGACGAAGGCCGTCTTCTCGATGACGCCCGATTCGGTCATCTCGTGGATCAGGTCGTTGCCCTCTCGGGATCGCTCGCCGACGCCGGCGAAGACCGACACCCCGGCGTGCTCCTGGGCCACGTTCCGGATCAGCTCCTGGATGATGACGGTCTTGCCGACGCCGGCGCCGCCGAAGATCCCGACCTTGCCGCCCTTCTTGAACGGGCAGATCAGGTCGATGATCTTGAGGCCCGTCTCGAAGACCTCGACCTCGGTCGTCTGCTGATCGAACGGCGGAGCCTTGCGGTGGATCGGCAACGTCTTCGACCGATCGACCGGGCCCTTGCCGTCGATCGCGTTCCCGAGCACGTCGAACACCCGGCCCAGCGTCACCTCGCCGACCGGGACGGAGATCGGGCCGCCGGTGTCGACGGCGTCGACCCCGCGTGCCAGGCCGTCGGTCGTCGTCATCGCCACGGCCCGGACCCAGTTGTTGCCAAGGTGCTGCTGGACCTCGCAGACGAGGTCGTCCTGGCCCTCGCGCTTGATCGCGACGGCGTTGTAGATCGCCGGCAGCTGACCGGGCGGGAACTCGATGTCGACGACGGGACCGGTGATCTGGATGATCTGGCCGGTCGCGGCGGGTGCGGCGCTCGCCATGATGGGACTGCCTCCTGGGTTCGGGGAAACGCGTCAGCGCGCCTGGGCGCCGGTCGCGATCTCGATCATCTCGCGGGTGATGTTGGACTGGCGGACCTTGTTGTAGGCGAGGGTCAGGTCCTCGATCAGCTCCTCGGCGTTCTCGGTCGCGTTCTTCATTGCGACCATCCGGCTCGACTCCTCGCTCGCCTTGCTCTCCAGGACCGCCTGGAAGATCCGCGTCGCGACATAGCGTGGCAGGAGCTGCTCGAGGACGGCCGATGCGCTCGGCTCGAAGATGAACTGGTTGCCCGGGATGCCCTCGGTGTCCTCGCTCGGCGTGATCGGCAGGAGTTCGTCCATCGATGGCCGCTGAGTCAGCGTCGAGACGAAGGCGCTGTAAACGGTGTCGACGCGGTTGTACGTCCCGGCCAGGTAGTCGTCGGTGATGAGGCGAGCGAGCGGCAGGACGTCGGCGAAGGATGGCCGCTCGCCGTAGCCCTCGAAGTGGGCCTCGAGCGGGACACGGGCGCGACGCATCGCGTCGCGCCCCTTGCGGCCGACGGTGACGACGGTCAGGTCGCCGTCCGTGCCCGTGATCTGCTGCGCCGCGAAGCGGATCGTGTTCGTGTTCAGGGCACCGGCGAGGCCGCGATCGGTCGTGATCAGGACGATCAGCCGCTTGCCGCCCTCGCGCCGGACGAGCAGCGGGTGGTCCTCGCCGCCCAGGACGGTCGCCAGGTCGGCCAGGAGCTCGTCGAGCTTGGTCGAGTACGGCCGAGCCGCGAGCGTCGCGTCCTGGGCGCGCTTCAGCTTCGACGCGGCGACGAACTGCATCGCCCGGGTGATCTGCTTGATGTTCTTCGACGACTGGATCCGCCGCCGAATGTCCCGCTGGCTAGCCATCCGCTGGTTTCGCCGGTTCCGCTGGTTCCGCCGCCGGAGCCGCGGGTTCCGCGGGTTCCGCCGGTTCCGCGGGTTCCGCGGGTTCCGCCGCCGGAGCCGCGGGAGCCGGCGGCGGAGCAGGGGACGCCGAGATCGACGCTTCGGGCGGAGCCTTCTCGGGCTTCGGTGCCGCCTTGGGGGTCTCGACCCCGAAGGCCTCCCGGAATGCCTCGATCGCCTCGTCCAGCGCGGCCGAGATCTCGTCGGTCAACGCGTTCGTCTCGCCGAGCTGCTTGAGGATGTCCGGCTTCTCGGTCTCCAGGTAGCGGTAGAACTGGCTCTCGAACTCGCGAACGCGCGGCGTCGGGACGTCGTCCAGCTTGCCGGTCGTCGCCGCGTAGAGGATGGCGACCTGCTTCTCGACCGGCAGCGGCCGGTACTGCGGCTGCTTGACGACCTCACTGAGCTTCTCGCCGCGGGTCAGCTGGTCACGCGTCGCTTTGTCGAGGTCCGACGCGAACTGGGCGAAGGCCGCCAGTGAGCGGTACTGCGCGAGATCGAGCTTGAGCGGCGCGGCGACCTTCTTCATCGCCTTCGTCTGCGCCTCCGATCCGACGCGCGAGACGGAGATGCCGATGTTCAGGGCGGGCCGCTGGCCGGCGTTGAACAGGTCGGTCTCGAGGAAGATCTGGCCGTCCGTGATCGAGATGACATTGGTCGGGATGTAGGCGGAGACGTCGCCGGCCTGGGTCTCGATGATCGGCAGGGCGGTCAGCGATCCACCGCCGTTCTCGTCGTTCATCCGGGCGGCGCGCTCGAGCAGGCGGCTATGCAGGTAGAACACGTCCCCCGGGTAGGCCTCGCGGCCTGACGGCCGCTTCAGCACCAGGGACACCTGGCGGTAGGCGACCGCATGCTTCGACAGATCGTCGTAGACGATCAGCGCGTCCATGCCGTTGTCCATGAACCATTCGCCCATGGCGACGGCGGCGAAAGGCGCGAGGTATTGATTGGATGCAGAATCCGACGCAGGCGATGCGACGACGATCGTGTAGGGCATGGCGCCGGCTTCTTCCAGCACGGCGATCACCCGGGCGATGTTGGATTGCTTCTGGCCGACGGCGACGTAGATGCAATACAGCGGGCGGAATTCTTTGTCGCCGGAC
>DASUPH010000126.1:0-3119 GCA_036276275.1 Candidatus Limnocylindrales bacterium | reverse complement strand
AGGGCGCCGACGGCCGAGGCGATGACCGGCGTGCCGCAGGCGATCGCCTCGAGGGCCGGCAGCCCGGCCGCGTCGGAGAGCGACGGCAGGATCGCCGCCCGGGCGCCTCGGACGAGGACGGCAAGCCGCTCGTCGGCCAGGCTCGGCGCGTAGGCGAGCGCGTCCCCCACGCCCTCCCGGGCGGCCGCTCGGGCCAGCGACGCGCGATCCTCCGGGGACGCGCCGACGAGGAGCACGCGCGGCGGCCAGACGACGTCCCCCGGCAGGGCCTCGGGCCGCCCCGCAGTCGCCAGGCGGGCGAGGGCGTGGAGGAGCGTCGCGAGGTCCTGGCGGGCGTCGAACCGGCCGGTGTAGACGAGATAGCGCTCGGGCAGGCCGAGACGCTCGCGCTCGGCCCGATGGTCGACCCGTCGGGCGGCCTCGAGTGCGGCGGCGCTCCGAACGGGTTCGGCCGCGACCGCCGACATGGCCGAAGAGGCATCCTCGGCACCCGGACCCGGCCCGATGACGCCGCCGGGCCAGAACGTGAACTCCGGACGGGGCGCCAAGCGGACGACCCGCAGCCGATCCCGGCGAAGGCGGAGGAGCCGCCGGGCGGACGCGGCCACGGCCTCGCTGCCGACGATGACCGCCGACGCGTCCCGCAGGAGCCGGCCGCGGAGGCGCTGGCCGAAGCGGGCCGTCGGGCCGCGCTGGTAGACCGCCGGCAGCTCCCACGGCGCGAGATCGAGGAGGGTGACGACGAGCGGAAGCCCGGTCGCGAGGGGAATCGCCCCGCCGGCCGCGTGGTACACGGCGCCAGCGGCACCGCCATGACCGGCCCGCCACGCCGCCCCGACGCTGGCGCCGCTCAGGACGAATGTGTCGACGGTCAGGGCCGCCGAGCGGAGGAGGTGGGTCGGCGGCAGCATCCGCCGGCCGACGACCTCGAGCCGATCGAAGCGCGTCGTCGGATCGTCGAGATCGGAGCGGAGGAGGAGCGCGAACGATTCGCCGTCGAGCGGGTCGGCGTCGAAGGCGCCCAGGAGGCCGTCGAGATAGGTCGCGGTGAGCGGCGCGCGCTGCGGCTCCTGGAGCGGACGAGCGTCGAGGACGATCCGGACGCCGGGCGGCGGCGGAGCGGCGATCGTGGCGCCGAGGCGGGCGGTCGGGCTCTCGCCGGCCGCGGGCCGGGTCACCGGCCGGCGCTGCCGGGTTCGACCGCTGGCGCGGCCTCGATCGACACCGGAGGCGCCGGAGCGCTGAGCGTCAGGCCCGCTGCCGTCGCGGCCGGCGGCGCGTCCGCGACCGCGACCTCGTCGGCCCGCTTCGCGCGACGCCCGCCGCGCAACTGCCGGAAGAGCTCCTCGGCGCGCAGCTGGACGACGACGACGAGCGCCTCGACGACGATCCGCCGGCTCATCTTCGATTGTCCGACCCGCCGGTCGCGGAACGTGATCGGGACCTCGACGACGCGGGCGCCGGCCCGCGACGCCCGGAACGTCATCTCGATCTGGAAGACGTAGCCGCCGGCGTGCACGCCATCGAACGGGATCGCGGCGAGGGTCGTCGCCCGCCACGCCTTGAACCCGCCGGTCAGGTCGTGGGCCGAGAGGCCGAGGACGACCCGGGCGAAGATGCTCCCGCCGCGCGAGATCAGGCGCCGGCCGATGCCCCAGTCGACGACGCCGCCACCACGCGTGTAGCGCGAGCCGATGACGAGATCGGCGGTTCCGTCGCGGACGGGTCGAAGGAGGCTCTCGAGCGCCTCGGGGTCGTGCGACCAGTCGGCGTCCATCTGGACGACGATCTCGGCTTCCCCGCGGAGGGCGATCCCGAATCCGTCGAGGTACGCCCGGCCCAGACCCTGCTTGGCGGGCCGATGGCGGACCCGGATCCGGGCGTCGACCGCGGCCATCCCGTCGGCCTGGAGACCGGTCCCGTCGGGCGATCCGTCGTCGACGACGAGCAGGGTCGCGCCGGGGGCGGCGGCAAGGATCGCCGCCGCGATTGGCCCGAGGTTCTCGGCCTCGTTGTAGGTCGGGAGGACGATCCAGGCGCCGCTGCCGACGGGCGACTCGCGGACCTCGGGGGTCTCGACGGGGTCCGGTGCGGGCTTGGCCCGCGAACCCTTGCGCGACTGGGCGGTCGTCATCGTCGGGCCAGTGTAGCCGCGGCGCCTAGAGGACCGAGACGCTGGCGTAGGTGGCGTTGATGCCGCCCGACGTGTCGTGGCCCACGATCCGGATCGCCGCAGGACCGGCGCCGCCCGCCAGGATCGTGAACGAGACCCGGTAGCGGCCGCCCCCGAGCGACGCGGCCGTCTTCGTGATCGCGGCCTTGCCCGTCTGGCTGAACCGGACGGTCGGGCGGACGCGGAGCCCCTCCGCGGTCTTCATCGTGATCGTCAGTGTCTGGCCGCCGCGGAGCGTCGTCGCCGAGAGGCTCACGCCGAACGCGTCGACGATGACCGTCCGATTCAGGACCGACGTCCCGAGCGTGGTGGTCGCCGCGACCCGGATCGTGTAATGGCCTCGCGGGACGAAGGCCCCGGCTGCGTTCCTGCCGTTCCAGGTCCAGCCATACGACCCCGCCGCGAACGCGCGGTTGGTCCAGATCGTCCGGACCAGGGTGGAGCCGTGATAGATCCCCACGGTGACCTTGGCCGAGCGGGCCAGCTTGAACGTGGCGCGGGAGGTCTTCGCGAGCGCGTCGCCGTCCTGGGGGAAGAACAGGGCGGCGCTCCAGCGGAGCGTCGAGAGGGTCCGGTCCACGACGACTCGGGCCGACTGGGTGGAGAGATTGCCGGCCGCGTCGCGTCCGGAGATTCGATACGAGTACGTCCCGTCGCCGACACGCGTGCCGGCCGTGTTCGTGCCGTTCCAGGTGACGCCGCCCGCATTGACCTTCGAGAACGGCCAGGACCGGATCAGCGTGGTCCCGTGGTAGATCCGGGCCGTCCCGGTGATCAGCTCGGACGATGTCCAGGCGAGACGGTTGGTCTCGGTCGCGCCGTCGCCGTTGGGCGAGAAGATCGCCGGCGACGCCGTGGGGGCGATCGTGGGGGCGGTGGTGTCGACCGTCACGAACTTCTGCTTGATCGCGTTCCACAGCTCGGTCCGGGTGCCGTCGTAGCCGAG
>DASUPH010000125.1:0-6472 GCA_036276275.1 Candidatus Limnocylindrales bacterium | reverse complement strand
TGTGCAAACCGCTCGGGACGCCATCGACTGGCGTCCCGAGCGGTCGTGCGACGGGCGAGCTGCCCGCGAGCTTCAGGCGAGGCCTGGGCCTACTGGGTCACGAACCAGTCGTAGGCGTTCCACGTGGGACCCGCGGATGTCGGGTTGCCCGTGAAGTTCTTGACCTTCGGGCTGACCAGCGAGACGTCCTTGCGGAAGTACAGCGGGATCTCGATGGTCTTGTCGACGTAGATCTTCTGCCAGTTGGCCATGAAGGTCTTGATCTGGCCGAAGTCGACGGTGCCCTTGACGCCGTCGAGGACCGCGTCCACGTCGGTGTCCTTGATCGCGCCATCGTTGCCGCCGTTCGGCTCGAGCTGGCTCGAATGATAGGTGGAGTAGTTGGCGAGCGGGTCGAGCGGCACCGAGAAGGCGTGCTCGGCGATGTCGTAGTGGCTCTTCGACAGGGCGCACGGCGTCTGGTCCGTGGCCTCGTTGAAGGTGGCGAAGATGTCGGCCGGAGCGACCGCGTTGACGGTCGAGGCGATGCCGACGTTCTTCAGGTACGACGAGACCAGGGCCAGGGTGTCCTGACGGACCTGACGCGTCGTGGTGCAGAGCTCGATGCTGGCCTTCAGGCCATCCTTCGCCCGGACCCCGTCGGCGCCCGCAACCCAGCCGGCCGCGTCGAGGATCCCCTTCGCCTTCTCAGGATCGAAGGTGTAGTTCGGAGGCTCGCTGTAGAACCAGGCGTTCGGCGACACGTTGGTGAAGCCGAGAGCGGCCGCGCCGCCCAGGAGCCGGGTGTTGATCTCTTCCTTGTTGACGGCCCAACGGACCGCCTCACGGATCGCCGCATCCGAGACCGGGCAACCCGTGCCGCGATCCTTGACGTTCGGCGAGCACGTCGTCGCGCTCCAGTTGGGGCGGAGGAACTCGTAGGTCAGTGAGTCGAGCGAGACGACCTCGGTTCCGAGCGAGGCGATCTTCGGCAGGTCGGCGTCGTTGAGGTCGGTGCCGATGTCGAAGTCGCCGCTCTTGTAACCGGCGATCATCGCGTCGGCGTCGCCGTACCACTTGAAGACGAGTCCGTCGAGGTTGGCCGGCTTCTGGTCCCACGGGTTCTTGTACTTGTCATTGCGGACGAGCCGGATCTCGGTGCCCGGGGTGACCGACTCGTACTTGAACGGGCCGGAGACCGGGACGGTCGGCATGTCCTTCGACGTCATGCCCTTGTGGGCGACGTGGTCCTTGGTCGTGAACTTGGACATGTAGGCCTTCGGGAGCGGCACGCCGTACATCCCGAGGTAGCCCTCGTAGACCTTCGAGAAGTGGAGGACGATCGTCTGGGCATCGGCGCAGTCGAAGGTCTTCACGTCCTCGTAGCCCGAGCGGCCGGCGAAGAGACCCGTATTGTCCTTGTCCATGATCCATTCCTGCGTGTACTTGAAGTCATCGCAGGTGAGGGCTGATCCGTCGGACCACACGACGTCCGGACGAAGCTTCCAGGTCACGGTCATCGCGTCGCCGCCGTCACCGGGGACCTTGACGCCGCTGTTGGCGAGCGTCGGGATCTCGGTCGCGAGGTCAGGCGCGTACTTGAAGTCCTGGGTGACCGCAACCAGGCCGGCCTGGGTCGCCGCCGTGAGGTTCGCCTCGGTGACCTGGCCCTGATAGTAGAAGTTGAACTCGGTGGCCTCCTGCCAGTCGGCGAAGATCACCTGGCCACCGCTCGTCCCCGGCTGGCGGACGGTCTTGTAGGCCGTGCCGAACAGGTCGACGGATCCGGCTTCGCCGGAGCCGCTCGGAGCGGGTCCCGACTCCGTCGGCGTCGAGGCACCCGGCACGCTGGCCACTGGTGTGCTCGGCGACGGAGACGATGCCCCCTGGCAAGCCGCAAGCACGAACACCGCGCTCGCGAGTACGCCAGCAAGACGCTTTCGCATGAATGTTCCTCCCATTGAGTGTGTCTCCCCACACTTCCGGTTGCAGGAATTGCTCAGGTCCCCGGCACTCGGCTCGCCACATTGCCCGCAGCGCGATACGCCACGGACCGTTCAGGTCGAATGCTGAGTGCGCGAGGGCATCGGTGAGCGTCTGGCTCCTGCGCTGCCGGTACTATGGCCACGTCGCCACAGCGTGTCAAATAGGCTCAGGCGGCCGTCCGCTCGGCTTTGCCGAGTGCACCTCCTTCCGGACCAGCCGGATTTCCAGCGGGTAGTTGAACGGAACGCTGCCAGCTGCCGCGGTGTCTCCGCCGGATTTCAGCAGGCGGCTGCTCGAGAGATAGTCGGCTTCGATCTGGCGATCGAACGCGCTCGCCGGGGGCGCGAGGTCGAGAGTCGGTGAGGCCGCCGGGCCGAGCAGGGTTCCGCCACGGAGGCGGAACGGCAGGACCAGGACGGCAACGATGGCGAAGCTCATCGCGACGCCGGCCAGGGGCGACATCACTTTCGAGCGGCGTGGCCCCATGCGTTGCAGCCGCGCCCGGAGCCGGGGCCAGGAATCGTCCCGCGGCTCGACGTCCAACGCGGCCGCGCCGAGACGGCGGAGGGCCGTGATCGTCAGCATCGTCGCCTCGATCGCCTCCGTGCAGCGATCGCACCGATCGAGATGGGCGAGGGCCCTGGACGTCTCGGTCCGGACCTCGCCCCGATCGACGAAGTCGACGAGCAGCGGCCGGTAGCGGTTGCAGGATCGGGCGAGATCGATCACGAGGCGTTGGCCTCAGCGTCGTCCGCCGCGGCGTGATAGGCGCCGCCGAACCGGCGGTCGCCCTCGAGGTGGGCGCGCAGGCCGCGGAGCGCGTAATGCAGCCGGGACTTGACGGTCCCGAGCTGGATGCCGAGGACCTCGGCCGTCTCCTGGAGGGACAGCCGCTGGAGGTAGTAGAGGACGACCACGCTGCGATGCTTCTCGGGCAGGGCGGCGATGCCGTCCCGGACGATGCCCCGGAGCTCGGCCTGCTCGGCCTGGTCCGCTGGCAGCGGCCCGTCGTCGGCCCGGCTCGACTCGGTGGCTTCGTCGATCGGATTCGTGGACAACCTCCGGCGCGACAGGCGCGAGTAGCACAGGTTCAGCGACACCCGATGCAGCCACGGCAATGGCGACACGCCCGGATGCAGCGTCTTCCGTCGCTGGTACGCACGGGCAAACGTGTCCTGGAGGATCTCCTCGGCGGCCTGGCGATCGCCGGTCAGGCCATAGGCCGTCCGGTAGATCGAGGCACGATATCGAGCGAAGAACTCTTCGAAGGCGTCCAGATCGTCCGCCTGGACGCGGCGCAGCAGCTCCGCATCCATGGCCTGACTCGGTCTCGACGTGGCGCCTCCCGCAGCGTCGGTCGTCGTTGTCTGCTCTCCGTGCAGGCACTTCGGCCCCCTGGGCCGCCTGTTGATCACAAGATACCCGTCCTCCGCCGCAAAGGTTCAGATCGAGGTCCCGTCCGGCGACAGGGCCGCGTCGATCAGTCGGGGCAGGGCATCTCGGCGCCGGTCATCGGCCGCCAGCGGAGGTTCGGCTGGCGGGCCGCGGTCGCCTCGTCGAGCCGCCCGACGGGAGCGGTGTGCGGCGCGCCCTTCACGAGCTCCGGATCGGCCTCGCACTCGGCGGCGATCGCGATCAGGGCATCGGCGAACGCGTCGAGCGTCTCGACCGACTCGGTCTCGGTCGGCTCGATCAGCATCGCCTCCTCGACCGTCAACGGGAAGTAGATCGTCGGCGGGTGGTAGCCGTGGTCGATCAAGCGCTTCGCGATGTCGAGGGTCCGCACGCCGGTGCGCTTCTTGATGCCCGCCGCCGACGCCACGAACTCGTGCTTGCAGGCCCGATCGAACGGGATGTCGTACGCCTCCCCCACGCGCTTCCGGAGGTAGTTCGCGGCAAGGACGGCGTCGTCGCTGACCTGGCGCAGTCCGGACCCGCCGTGGGCCCGGATGTAGGCGTAGGCCCGGACGAGGACCCCGGTGTTGCCGACGAAGCTCCGGAGCCGGCCGATCGAGCTCGGTCGTTCATCCAGCCGCTCGAGGCGGAAGCGGCCGTCGTCCGAGCGGAGGACCCGCGGCGCAGGCAGGAACGGCAGAAGCCGCTCTCCCACCCCGACGGGACCCGCCCCCGGACCGCCGCCGCCATGGGGGGTCGAGAACGTCTTGTGGACGTTGAAGTGCATGACGTCGAAGCCGGCCTCGCCCGGCTTGAACCGGCCGAGGATCGCGTTGAGGTTGGCGCCGTCCATGTAGGCGAGCGCGCCCGCGGCGTGGACCTCGTCCAGGAGCTCGCCGATCCGCCGCTCGAAGAGGCCGAGGGTCGAGGGGTTCGTGATCATCACCGCCGCCGTCCGCGGCCCGAGGGCGGCCCGGAACCGGTCGACGTCGACCCCGCCGTCGGCCGCCGACGGGATCGTGATCGTCTTGAATCCGGCCATCGATGCGGTCGCCGGGTTCGTGCCGTGGGAGCTGTCCGGGACGAGGACCTCGTCCCGCTCGCCGTCGCCACGGCTCCGGTGATATGCCCGGATCATCAGGATCCCGCACAGCTCGCCCTGGGCGCCCGCCGCCGGCTGGAGGGTCACCGCCTGCATCCCGCTGATCTCGACAAGTGCCTGTTCGAGCTCCCAGAGGAGCTGGAGGCTGCCCTGGGCGATCTCGTCGGGGGCGAGGGGGTGGAGATTGGCGAAGCCCGGCAGGCGGGCAGCCCACTCGTTGAGCTTGGGGTTGAACTTCATCGTGCACGACCCGAGCGGATAGAACCCGGTATCGATCGCGTAGTTCAGGTGGGACAGGTTGACGTAATGCCGGACGACCTCCAGCTCGTTGAGCTCCGGCAAGGCGGCCGGGATCTCGCGGCGGGCGGCGGCCGGGATCCGCTCGAGGGCGTCCTTCGGCGGGTGCGGGATCTTGCCCTCGCCCCGTCCGGGCACGGACCGCTCGAACAGGGACGGCTGGAGCCTCTCGCCGACGACGCTCATCGAACGGCCTCGGCCACGCCGGTCAGCTCTTCGGCCAGGGCCGAGGCGAACAAGGCGATGTCGTCGTCGGTCGTGATCTCGGTCGCGCACACGAGGAGCCCGTCGGCCAGGCTCGGCTCGTCGGGCAGGACGTCGGCCAGGGCCAGCCCGGCGAGGACGCCCCGGTCGATCAGGCGGCGATGGACGGCCCGCGCATCGGGGACCCGGACGGCGAACTCGTTGAGGTACGGCCCGGGGTGGATCCGCGCCGCGCCGGCCGCGGCCAGGGCCGTTTCGAGACGAGCCGCGCGAGCGGCTCCCTGGGCGGCCACGTCACGGAGGCCGTGCGGCCCGATCGTCGCGAGGTAGACGCTGGCGGCGAGGGCGAGGAGGGCCTGGTTCGTGCAGATGTTGCTGGCCGCCTTGTCACGTCGGATGTCCTGCTCGCGCGCGCGTAGGGTCATGACGTAGGCCCGCTTGCCGTTCACGTCGGTCGTCAGCCCGACGAGCCGGCCGGGGATCTGGCGGACGAGCGCATCGGTCGAGGCGAGTAGTCCCAGATAGGGCCCGCCGTACTGCGGCGCGATCCCCAGCGGTTGGCCCTCGCCGGCCGCGATGTCGGCGCCGTACGCGCCGGGCGGGGCGAGGACCGAGAGCGAGACCGGCTCGACGACGCCCACGAACAGTGCGCCGGCGGCATGGGCCAGCTTGCCGATGTCGGCCATCGGCTCGATCAGGCCGAGGAAGTTCGGTTGAGCGGCGATCACCCCGGCGACGGGCCGGCCATCCTCCGCCAGGAGCCGCTCGAGGGCCTCCAGGTCGGTCGTACCTGCGTCCGGCCCATCGGCGACCAGCGGGATGTCGTCGAGCTCCAGCCCGCCGCCGAAGTAGGCCGCGAGGGTCGCCCGGTAGTGGGGATGGACCGCCTTCGAGACGAGGACGCGTGCGCGGCGGGTCGCTCGACACGTCATCAGACCCGCCTCGGCCGTCGCCGCGGCGCCGTCGTAGTGGGAGGCCGATACGACGTCGAGGTCGACGAGCTCGGCGATCAGCGACTCGTATTCGTAGATGCTCTGGAGGGTGCCCTGGCTGATCTCGGGCTGGTACGGCGTGTAGGCCGTGTACCACTCGCCGCGGAGGAGGATCTGGTCGACGGCCGCAGGGGTCCAGTGGCGGTAGACCCCGGCCCCCAGGAACGACGCCAGATCGGTCCGGTTGCGGGCGGCCATCCGCTGGAGTCGGGCGGCAAGCTCCAGCTCGGGCTCGGGCTCGGGCAGGTCGAGATGGGTCGCCCGAAGCTCGGCCGGGATATCGGCGAAAAGCTCGTCGACGTTGGCGATCCCGAGCGACGCGAGCATCCGCTCGCGGTCGCCGGCCGTATGGGGTCCGTACGGCATCTGGCGGTCAGCCGGCCGCGATCAGGGCGTCGTAGGCGGCCGCGTCGAGGAGCTCGTCGACCTCGGCCGGCTCGGTCAGGCGGAGGCGGATCATCCAGCCCTCGCCATAGGGGTCGCCGTTGACCTGCTCGGGCGACCCTGCCAGGGCGTC
>DASUPH010000124.1:0-2653 GCA_036276275.1 Candidatus Limnocylindrales bacterium | reverse complement strand
TCCCCGGACGATGCGCCCCCACCCTGCCGTCGTGATCGTCCCCGCCAACCGCCAGGTCAGGCGTCTTGCCCGCGCGCTGGGACTGCTCGCCCTCGCCGCCCTCATCCTGGCCTCGATCGTGGTCGGCGGAGCGGACCCGTTCTCCACGTTGGTGAGTGTCTCCTTTGCGGCCGTCGGCCTCGTCCTGATCGCGCGGCGGCCGCGCGAGCGGATCGGCTGGTTGCTGGTCCTCGTGGCCGTCGGCTTCGTCCCCGTGGGCGCCAGCCTGCCGGGCAGCGCGTCCGAGGTGGTGGCCGGTCAGGCGTCGGCGCGGATCACCGCCCAGGCCTGGTTCAACAGCTGGGGCGCAAGCTTCTTCTACGGAGCGTTCGCCACGCTCGGCGCGATCTTTCCCTCCGGACGGTTCCCGGACGGTCGCCTTGGACGTATCGCACGAGCGGCGGTGGCGGTCCCCTTCTCGTTCGCGATCCTCCTGGCCTTCGCTCCGGAGGTCAGCATCTCCTTCATCGACGGAACGTCGGCAACGGTCCTGAACCCGATCGGGCTGGCCCCGGGGTGGTCCGGCTGGAGCGTCATCAAGGCCGCCGCCATCCCGGCCGTATTCGGCGCGCTCAGCGTGACCATCGTCACCTTCGGCGTCCGGTTCCGACGCGCCCGGGGCGCCGAGCGCGAGCAGCACAAGTGGCTCCTCGCCGCCCTGGGGTCGTTGCTCGCGACGGCCGGCTTCGCCTTCGCGGCGATCCTGCTCGTGGACCCAAAGGGCACGTGGATGTGGCTACCGGTGCTCGCTGCCTACCTCCTGATACCGGTCTCCATCGGAATCGCGGTCACTCGCTACCGCCTCTACGACATCGATCGAATCGTCAGCCGGACGATCGGTTGGGCGATCCCCAGCGGGGCGATCCTGGTCATGTTCGCCGCCCTGGTCGTCGGGCTCCAGGCCGTCCTCGCCCCCGTGACGAGCGGGAACACCCTGGCAGTCGCCGTATCCACCCTCGCCGCCTTTGCCGTCTTCCAGCCGCTGCGGCGCAGGATCCAGGCCATGGTGGACCGCCGGTTCAACCGGGCCAGGTATAACGCCGACCACGTCGTGGCCGGTCTTGCCGCCCGCCTCCGCGGCGAGGTCGCCCTCGATGCCGTCGTCAACGAGGTCGCTGATGCTGCGCGTGCCAGCGTCGCGCCCGCCTCGGCCAGGGTCTGGCTCCGATCGCATGCCGGCTGACCGAATATGGCCCTGACCGCTCGGCGCCCTTCGGAAGAGCGTGTCCTCGGGCTCATCCGGCCGGTCGAGACGGTCCGCCCGCTCCCCTTTTTCGGACGAGTCATCGTCATCGTCCTCGACATCGCCGGGGTGCTCGTCGCGGCGCCGAGCGGCTTCGGGCTCCTCTGGTTTATTCCGTATGCCGGCGTCGGCACGCTACTCGTCATCCGGCGGCCGCGGAACTCGATCGGCTGGCTGCTGCTCGTCCTCGGCTGGGGCCACGCCCTGGCGACCGTGACGCTCAATGCCACCGTCGCGCAGTTCGCGGACGGGAGCCTCTCCATACCGATGCGGTTTGCCGGATGGGTGCTCGGGAGCGGGGGAACGCTCTTCCTTCTGTACGCCATCCTCATGCTCGTCTTCCCGTCCGGGCGCCTGCCTCGGAGCCGGTGGGCCGAGCTCGGTCGGGTCGGCATCGGCATCGGGACGGGTTTCGTGCTTGCATCCGCATTTGGTCCGACGATCAACGTGACCCTGCCCGGCTATCCGAACGGCGCCGTTGTCCAGAACCCGTTTGCCATCGCGCCCGACTCACCCATCTGGCAGGTCCTGAGCATCGATGTCACCTTCCTGCCGCTTATCGTCCTCATGGTCGGAGCGGCCATCTCGCTCGTCGTGCGGTTCCGGCGCGCCTCGGGGATCGAACGGCAGCAGCTCCGCTGGATGGGCACATCGGTCGTCATTGTCGTCGCCGCCGTGCTCGGCGGGCTGCTCGCCTCAGCCATAGTCCCCACCCTCGCCGACAGCGGCGTGGTCTGGATTCCGGCGATCCTGGCCTTCCCCACGGTCCCGATCGCGATCGGGATCGCCGTGCTTCGCTACCGCCTCTACGAGATCGACCGGATCATCAGCCGGACGATCGGCTGGGCGGTCACAACCGGCTCGATCATTGCCGTGTTCGGGGTCCTGGTGATCGGGCTCCAGGGCCTGATGGCGCCCCTGACGAGGGAGAACACCCTGGCCGTCGCCGGATCCACCCTCGTCGCCTTCGCCCTGTTCCAGCCGCTCCGACGGCGGATCCAGTCGGCTGTTGACCACCGGTTCAACCGGAGCCGATACGACGCGGAGCAGACGGTCGGTGCCCTGGTTGCCGGCCTCCGGGATGGGGCGAACCTCGCCGACATCCAGGATCGAATCCAGGCCACCGCGGTTCGGACGTTCCGACCGGCGGGTGCGGCCGTCTGGATCCGACAGAGATGAGTGCCCTCGCCGTGAATGGAGGCAGGCCGATGTGGCGGACCAGGATCACCTGGGGGATCGCGATCGTCGACATCATCACGGTCCTGGTCGCCCGCTTGGCCGACCCGTCCGGCGACATCGTCGCCATCGTCGTCTTCCCGATCGGGGTTGGCTCGTTTGCGGCGGTCGGAGCCGTCCTCGACAACCGGGTCC
>DASUPH010000123.1:0-2837 GCA_036276275.1 Candidatus Limnocylindrales bacterium | reverse complement strand
CGGTCAGGAGCCCGTCCGGACCGCCGACGATGAAGAGGCCAGGCAGCCCGATCCCGACGAGCGGCAGCCCGAGACGCCAGGCCGTCTCGAGCTCGACGATCGCGAGGCTGATCGGCAGCCCGATCCGCCGCTCGACGACCGGCCCGACGCCCACGACGTCCCCGACGTCCGCCAGGTCATCGCGATCTTCGGCGGCCGGCTCAACTAGGTTCGTCGAGTCGCGCGGCCGCTACGCGGCGTAAGGCAGGCCTCTGCGGGGGCGCCGGAACTTTGAGGCACGTTGGCCGATCCCGAGGGCCCATGGCCCGATGGCGGGCCGGATCCCCGCGCGTACGGTGGCACCAGGTCGACGAATGACCGTCACCAAGCGAGAGGAGAGGTACGAAATGCATCCCTACTTCACCCACGAGTTGGCGAAGATCAAGATCGCCGAGGAGCTCGAGTACGCCGCCCGTCAGCGTCGCGCCCGCGACGCCGTCAGCAACCGGCCCCGCTCGATCGACTTCTCGACCATCGGCCAGCGCCTTCGCGTCCGCCTCTTCGGCGGACCCGCGCTGGGCGGCACGCCGACGGCAACAGCCGGCGCCTGACCCGCACAGCTCATCGGCCGAACGGCTCTCCCGCCCGTTCGGCCGATTGGGCTGCCCATCGCCCCGTGTCAGGAACGAGACGAATGCTCCACGGCGGCGGCGTAGGATCGGTCCCGCGCGCCCGCCGCCGGCAAGCGGCGTTGCGGCGCGCACGTGGAGGAGGACTGGACCGATGCACAAGCAGTTCCGGCTGGTGCCGAGCTCATCGCCGCCCGACGTGGAGAAGCTCCTCCGGCGGCTCAAGGAGGCGGACATCAATCTCGCGGGGGCCGGCGGAAGCAACGTGGAGTACGGCGGCGAGTTCGCATTCGCCGTCGACCATGGGCAGGAGGACCGTGCGGAGGAGGTCCTCAAGGAGAACGATTATCGGTATCGAATCTTTGACAAGGACCAACACCCCGAGCTGACTGTGTGCTTTCTCGAGAACCGGGCCGGAACGCTCCATGCCTGTGTCGAGGGCGTGTCGGCAGCCAATCTCGAAGCGGGTCGGATCATCCGGGACATCGTGATCGGCATCGACCGCGACGAGGGGATCGGGGCCCAGATCTTCTCGGAGGCGGTACGCACGCCGCAGGCGCTCGATCACGGGGACGAAGGCTGACCGAAGAGGAATTCCGGGTCAGGCGGTTCGCACTGGGTGATCCTCGTCGCCGGGATCCTGGCCCGCGTCCACAAGCCCCAGTCGAGCGGCCGCCATCGCCGCCTCGACCCGGTTCGACACGCCCAGCTTGTTCAGGATGTGACTGACGTGGACACCCGCCGTCTTGCGGGTGATGAACAGCCGCTCCGCGATCTCGCCGTTCGACCAGCCGGCCGCAACCAGCCGCACGACCTCGATCTCGCGATCCGACAAGCCGTGCGAAGAACCAGCCCGTGCACCTGCCCGGGGCTCCGGCGCCTCGCCGGCTCCGGCGACGGATGCGGCGGCCTCGGCCGAGGGCGCCGCGGCGAGCTTGATCCGGGCCCGGCCGGCGAGAGTCTCGATCTCCCCGCGGAGCGGCGCCGCCCCGAGCTGGACAGAGGTCCGCCAGGCCGCCTCGAGCGCCGCCGCGACGTCGGCCTTGACGCCGGATCGTCGAAGCTCGTCTTCGGCATGGCGAAACCGCGCGTACGCGGCCTCCGCCGGGTCGGGTGCGGCGTCCCAGGCCTCGATCGCCCTGGCCCAGGATTGCGGCGTCGCCGACCCGTGGGCCCGGGCCATCTCGGCGGTCGCCATGGCGACCCACGCCATCGCGCTCGGCGGGAGCGTCAGCTGAGCCGCCGAGGCCAGCCGGGTTCGGAGCACCTCCGACCGTTCGAGCGCCTCGGCGAGGCCGGCATCGTCGCGCGTCGCACGTGACGTCTCGGCGAGCTCCGCGAGGGCGCGGAGACCGAGTGCCAGCAGGGGGATACCCCACACCACGTCGCCCATCCCTTCGAGGTACTTCAGCCCGTCGTCGACCGCGGCCACGGCATCGCGGGGCTTGCCCTCGAGCAGGGCAACCTTGGTGGCGACCGTTGCGAAGTACACGCCCGTGTCGGGGTCGAGCGTGGAGCGATCGACGGCCGCCAGCGTGTGACGCGCCTCGTCGGCCTTGCCACGCTCTGCGAGCAACCGCGATCGGACCACGCCAAGGTAGTGGGTCGCCTGATCCCGCTGGCCGAGGGCAAGGCCCTCGACCGTGGCGACTTCCGCCTCGTCCCACCGCCCGAGCCGGATCAGGACGTCGGCCGTCAGGGCGGCGAGATCCATCCCATGGCGCCGCTCGAGGCCGGCGGCTCGTGCCGCGGCGCGACCGGTGATGGCCGCGTCAAGCGCCTCGTCGAGGCGATCCGCGGCGAGGAGATTGAGCCCCAGGTTGTAGGCGGTCACGACAAACAGCTCGTTCGGGCCCGGGCTCGCCAGGCGGTGGGACTCCCGGAGCTCGTCGAGCCCGGCGTCGATCTCGCCGAGCGCAACGAGGTCCGATCCGAGCATGTTCCGGGCCCGGCTCTCCTCGGGGATGGCGCCGGCCCGGACGGCGCAATCGATGGCGGCTTCGCAGGCGACCCGCGACTCGGCCCAGTGGCCGAGGCCCATCAGCGCACCGCCCAGGGCCCCGAGGACGTTGGCCCGCTCCGTCGTCGGTGGCTCGGCCGGCACGAGCTCGACCGCCTCGCGATGCTCGGCGAGCGCGCCCTGACCGTCGCCGCGTGCCCAGGTCAAGTAACCCAGGCGCGCGTGCAGGATCCCCGCGAGGGTCGGGTCCTCGGCGGGATCGGTCAGGG
>DASUPH010000122.1:0-2211 GCA_036276275.1 Candidatus Limnocylindrales bacterium | reverse complement strand
AAGCAGGTCTCCGACATCGAGAAGGCGGCCCGCGGCTCGGACATGGTCTATCTCGCCACCGACCTTGATCGTGAAGGCGAGGCGATCGCCTGGCACGTGGCGGAGGCGGCCCACGTCCCGGCGGAGAAGACCCGCCGGGTCACGTTCAGCGAGATCACGGAACCCGCGATCCGCGAGGCGTTCGCCCACCCGCGCCAGATCGACCAGAACCTCGTCGATGCCCAGCAGACCCGCCGGATCGTCGACCGACTCGTCGGCTACACGCTGAGCCCGCTTCTCTCGCGCAAGGTCCGCGGCGGACTCTCGGCGGGGCGCGTCCAATCCGTGGCCGTCCGCCTGGTCGTCGAGCGCGAGCGCGAGATCACGAGCTTCACGGCGCGCGAATACTGGACGATCGAGGCCATCCTCGAGGCCGAGGGCGGCGAGCGGTTCGCGGCGGAGCTCGTCCGCATCGACGGCGACGCGATCGACGTCAACGACGTCGAGACCGCGACCCGCCACGTCGAGGCTATCGCGCTGTCGCATCCAGTCGTCACCAAGGTCGGCGTCCGCACGCAGAAGCGATCGCCCGCTCCGCCCTTCACGACCTCGACCCTCCAGCAGGAGGCGAGCCGGCGGCTGAGCTTCAGCCCGAAGCGGACGATGTCGGTCGCCCAGCACCTGTACGAGGGCGTCGAGACCGGCGAAGGGCATGTCGGTCTCATCACCTACATGCGAACCGACTCCACCGCGATCGCCGGCGTGGCGATGGGCGAGGCGCGCGAGGTGATCGGCGACCGGTACGGACCCACCTACACGATGCCGAAGGGCCGGGTCTACAAGACCAAGAGCAAGGGCGCCCAGGAGGCGCACGAGTCGATCCGGCCGACCAGCTTCCGCCGCGACCCGGATTCGCTCGCCTCGTTCCTCAAGCCCGACGAGCTGCGCCTGTACCGGCTCATCTGGCAGCGGGCGCTCGCCTCCCAGATGGCGGCCAAGGAGCTCGAAACGACCTCGATCGAGCTTGCCGACGGCCCGTACGGGCTGCGCGCCTCGGCGACCAAGGTCCTGTTCGACGGGTTCGCCCGGGTCTACACCGAGGGCCGCGACGACGACGCGGCCGACGACGAGGACGAGGGCGCCAGGCTGCCAGCCCTCGCCGAGGGCGACCGGACGAGCGTCGTCGAGGTCACGCCGACCCAGCACTTCACCGAGCCGCCGCCGCGGTTCACCGAGGCCACGCTCATCAAGGCGCTCGAGGAACACGGCATCGGCCGGCCGTCCACGTACGCGGCGACCATCTCGACCATCGTCGATCGCGGCTACGTCCGCATCGAGGAGCGGCGACTGCATCCCGAGCTCGTCGCCGGGATCGTGACCGACCTGCTCGTCGAGCACTTCGGCGACTACGTCGATGTCGCGTTCACCGCCCGGATGGAGGAGGAGCTCGACGAGATCGCCCGCGGCGAGCGTGCCTGGGTCCCGCTCCTGCGCGCGTTCTACGGTCCGCTGCGCGACCGCGTCGACGAGAAGCGCCGCGAGCTCAAGCGCGCGGACTTCACGACCGAGGCGACCGACGAGGTCTGCTCCGAAGGGCACCCGATGGTCATCCGCCTGGGCCGCAACGGACGGTTCCTGGCCTGCTCGATGTTCCCCGACCACAAGGAGAGCCGGCCGCTGCCCGGTGACGAGCCGCCGCCCCAGGAGGGGACCGGCGAGGTCTGTCCGAAGTGCGGTGAGGGCACGCTCGTCGGCAAGCGCGGCCGCTTCGGGTTGTTCGTCGGCTGCTCGCGGTACCCCGAGTGCGACTACATCAAGCGCGACGGGCCGCCGCCGCCCGATCCGCTGGCCTTCGAGGTCGAATGCCCCAAGAATCACGACGGCCGCCTCGTGCCGCGTCGCGCGCGGCGGACCGGGAACGTCTTCTGGGGGTGCTCCAACTATCCCAAGTGCGACTACACGACCAACTTCGAGCCGCTGGGCGGCCTGCACGACACCGACGACGGCCCCGTCGCGCGCAAGGCCGAGGCGGCCATCTGCCTGGCGTGCGGCTCCCTGATCGAGGCGGCCCCGGACGCCATCGTGCCCGGCTCGCGGTACGCGGGTGGGCCGGCGGACCCGGCCACGCTCGCCCGGCCGGCACGCGGCCGTCCGCGGGGCGGTGGAAAGTCGAAATCCTCGGCCAAGGGCCGGGCCAAGCCACGCTCGAGCGCCGGCCGAGCCGCGACGGTG
>DASUPH010000121.1:0-6115 GCA_036276275.1 Candidatus Limnocylindrales bacterium | reverse complement strand
GGATCATCATGGCCGGCCGCGACATCGGGACCGTCGTGCTGCCCGACGCGGACCTGAAGATCTTCCTCGACGCCTCGGCCGAGGAGCGGGCAAAGCGCCGGGCCGAGGAGCGCGGTCTGGCCCCGGACAGCCCGGAGGCGCGCGAGATCCTCGCCCAGCTCGTCCGGCGGGACGGCCTGGACCGGAATCGAGCGGTCGCTCCGCTCCGTCCGGCCGACGACGCGATCCATATCGTCACGGACGGCAACGCGTTCGAGCAGACCGTCGACGCCGTCGTCGCCGCGATCCGAGCGGCCGAGCGGGCTCGGGTCGGGGCCACGGTGACGCGGCGATGACGGCGCCCGAGGGCCAGCGTCACTCGGCCAAGCCGGCCATCGACGAATCGGAGCTCCTCGAGAGCCATGTCAGCCCCCTGATCCGGACGGTCGCGTTGGCTGCGCGGCTGGTCGCGCGCTGCGTCACCCGCGTCCGGGTCGAGGGCGACGCCGGCGCGATCCCCCGCGAGGGCCCCGTGATCCTGGCCGCCAACCACATCTCGAACGCCGATCCCGTGATCGTCGGGGCGTGGCTGACACCGCGGCTCGGCCGGCGGATCCACTGGCTGGGAAAGAAGGAGATGTTCGACTGGCCCGTGGTCGGCTGGATGGCCCGCAACGGCGGCGTCGTGCCGGTCGACCGCGGCGCGGCCGATGTCGAGGCCTTCCGGATCGCGACGCGCGTCCTCGATGCCGGCGAGGTGCTCATGGTCTTTCCCGAAGGGACACGCAGCCCGACCGGCGAGCTCCAGCCACCAAAGGACGGACTCGCGATGCTCGCCCTCCGCACGGGTGCGACCATCGTGCCGATCGGCGTCTCGAACAGCGACCGGGTCTGGCCGAAGGGGCGCCCCGTTCCGCGACCCGGCGGTCACGTCACGATGCGGATCGGCACGCCGTTCCGGCTCGCGGACCTGCTCCCGCCGGAGATCGACCGGAAGTCGGCCAAGCGCCTCGCGACGACCCTGATCATGCGCCGGATCGCCGCCCTCCTCGACCCGCGCCACCGCGGGCCGTACGCAGCGGACGAGGGGTAGCCAGGGCCGCCAGCCGGGGAATCCACGCTCTGCATGCGATAATCGGCACGTATGGGGAGCGTTCGAGAGATCCGAATCGCGCGCCGCACCGGGTTCTGCTACGGCGTGCGCGAGGCGATCGACAAGGCGAAAGAGGCCCGCGCGGCGGGCAAGTCGACCCATACCCTCGGCCAGGTCGTCCACAACGAGGGCGTCGTCGCCGATCTCGAGCGTCTCGGGATCGAGACGGTCGAGACGCTCGACGACGTCGATCACGGGGCGGCGGTCGTCATCCGGGCGCACGGCGTCCGGCCGGACGTGATGGCCCGGGCGAACGAGCGTGGCCTCGAGGTGATCGACGGGACCTGCACCTGGGTGATCCAGGAGCACCGCGAGCTCGTGAAGCTCGTCGACGAGGGCTACACGATCGTCCTCCTCGGAACCCCGAACCACGCCGAGGTCCACGGGATGCTCGGCTTCGCGCCCGACGCGATCGTCGTCGACGAAGAAGACGAGTGGGAGGCCAAGATCCCGCGCAAGAAGCGGATGGCCCTGATCTCGCAGTCGACCCAGCCACCGTGGAAGTTCGAGAAGCTCGCCGCGTTCATGGTCGGCCGGAGCCACGAGCTGAAGATCGTCAACACCGTCTGCCCGGTCACGATCCGGCGCCAGGAGGACACGGTCGAGGCCGCCCAGGCGGTCGACCTGATGGTCGTCGTCGGCGGCCGCTCGAGCGCGAACACGAAGGAGCTGACCCGTCTCGTGGGGATTGCCGGCAAGCCCGCGATCCAGATCGAGGGCGCCGCTGACCTGACCGACGCAGCCGTCTTCGACGGACGCGAGGTCGTCGGGATCACCGGCGGTACATCGACCCCGATCGAGGATCTCCGCGACGTCGCCGCGCGCGTCCTCGAGATCGCCGGGACCCCGGACGTCGCCGCGCACGCCGACGCCCTGGCCGGCGCCGCCCTGGCCGAAGCCGCAACGCCGGCCGGCCGGACAACCTCGCTCCCGACGTTCGTCCACAACGAGAGCGCCCCGCCCACCTCCGGCGCGGCGTAGCCCCGTGCCATCTCGCGCCGAGGCGGCCCTGCCGGTCGTCGCGATCGTCGGCCGCCCGAACGTCGGGAAGAGCACGATCTTCAACCGCTTCGTCGGCCGGCGCCAGGCGATCGTCGAGGACCGGGCCCGGACGACGCGCGACCGGATGTACGGCGACGCCGAGTGGAACGGTCGCCGCTTCGTCCTCGTCGACACCGGCGGCCTGGAGGTCGATCCGGCCGACCCGATCGAGCTGAAGGTCCAGGAGCAGGCTCGTCTGGCGATCCGCGAGGCCGACGTGATCCTCTTCCTCGTCGACGCGGTGAGCGGCCTGACCCCGGCCGATCTCGAGGCCGCGGAGCTGCTCCGCAAGGCAACCAAGCCGATCCTCGTCGCCGTCAACAAGGTCGACAACACCCAGCGCGAGGCGGACGCGGCCGAGTTCTGGTCGATGGGCTGGGAGGAGACCTACTCGATCTCGGCATCCCACGGCCGTGGCACCGGCGACCTGCTGGACGCGGTCGTGTGGGCCCTGCCACCCGAGTCGGAAGGCGAGATCGCCCGCAAGAACCGCGAGACCGAGGCTGACGAGTGGGCCCGCGACGTCGCCGCGGGGAGGCTCGAGCCGTACGTCGTCGGCCCCGACAGCGACACCGACGACGAGGCGAGCGAGGCGCTGGATGCGCTCGACGGCGCGAACGCCGGCGGCGGCGAGGTCGAGGCCCGCTGGGACGCCGCGATCGAAGCGGAAGCCGAGGATTCGCCCGCCGCGATCGCGTTCGTCGGCCGCCCGAACGTCGGCAAGTCGTCGCTCCTCAACAGCCTCCTCGGGGAGGACCGGGCGATCGTCTCCGAGGTTCCGGGGACGACCCGCGACGCGATCGACACGCCCCTCGCCTGGGGGCGGAGCGAGGTGATCCTCATCGACACGGCGGGGATCCGTCGCCGCGGCAAGGTCGCCTCGGGGCCGGCCGCCGAGCGCTTCTCGACGCTCCGCGCCCTGAAGGCGATCGGCCGGGCCGATGTCGCCGTCCTCGTCATCGATGCGGTCGAGGGCCTGACGGCGCAGGACGCCCACGTCGCGGGCTACATCGTCGAGGAGGGCAAGGGCCTCGTCATCGCCGTCAACAAGTGGGACCTCGTCGAGGAGAAGACCGGCCGGACGTTCGACCAGTACGTCGAGTGGATCCAGAACGACGTCCCGTTCCTCGACTTCGCCCCGATCGTCTCGATCTCGGCCAAGACGGGGCAACGTGTGGGCCGCGTCCTCGAGATGGCGATCGACATCTGGGGCGAGCGGCGCAAGCGGATCTCGACCGCCGAGCTCAACCGGGTGATCCGGTCGGCGGTCGAGCGGCAAGTGCCGCCCGTGGTCAAGAACCGCCGGCCGAAGATCTTCTACGGGACGCAGGCCGCGGTGGCCCCACCGACGTTCGTCTTCTTCGCCAACGACGCCGCGTCGGTCCATTTCAGCTACCGGCGCTATCTCGAGAACCAGCTCCGGGAGTCGTTCGGCTACCACGGGACCCCGATCCGGCTGATCTTCCGTGACCGCGAGTCGGTCCGGCTGCCGCGCCGGCGGGCAACCCGCGGCGCGACGGGCCGGGCGACGACCGTGCCCGGTGCCCGCCGGCCGGCCAGCGGCGGCCTGCCGGCAGCGGGCAAGGGAGCCGGCAAGAGTGGCGGCAAGCGACCCGCGAAGCCCGGGCGACGGGCCGGCGGCGGGCAGCGCCCGAAGAAATGACGCAGGGCGGGGACGTGGCGACTCCGCGCGTTGCCGTCGTCGGGGCGGGCGCCTGGGGCACGACGCTCGCCGTGCTCGTGGGTCGAGTCGAGCCCGTCCTTCTCCTCGCCCACGACGCCGAGGCCGCGGCCCGCCTCGGCGCGGCCCGTGAGAACGCTCGCCGCCTGCCGGGGGTGACCTTTCCCGAGGCCATCCGGGTCATGGCCGATCCGGCGACGCTCGCCGCCGCCGTCGACCTCGTGATCTTCGCCGTGCCGTCGGCCCATCTCCGGGAGACCGTCGGGCGGATCGCGGCTCACGTCCCGGCGTCGGCCGACCTCCTGTCCGTCGTCAAGGGCCTGGAGCACGGCTCGCTCCTGCGGATGACCCAGGTGATCGCCGCGGCAGGCGGGTTCGCGCCGCGCCGCCTCGCCGCGTTGTCCGGACCCAATCTCGCGGGCGAGATCGCCCGCGGCCTGCCCGCATCGGCGGTCGTCGCGGCCGAGGACCCGCTCCTCGCCGACCGGATCGTGGAGCGGCTCGGCCGGCGCGAGTTCCGGCTGTATGTCAACAGCGACCTGCTCGGGGTCGAGCTGTGCGGTGCCCTGAAGAACATCCTCGCGATCGCCGCGGGCGCCGCCGACGGGCTCGGGTTCGGCGACAACGGCAAGGCCGGGCTGATGACCCGCGGTCTCGCGGAGATGTCGCGACTGGGCGTTGCCGCGGGGGCCAATCCGATGACGTTCGCGGGCCTGGCCGGGCTCGGCGACCTGATCGCGACCTGCGGCTCGACGCTGTCGCGCAACCATCGCCTCGGCGTCGAGCTGGCAAAGGGCCGCTCGTGGGCCGAGATCGAGGCCGCCCTGCCCGGTGTCGCCGAGGGCGCCTACACGGTGGACGCGGCTCTGGCGCTCGCCGCCCGCCACGACGTCGAGATGCCGATCGCCCAGGAGGTCCACAACGCCCTGTTCGAGGGCAAGAGCGTCCAGCGCTGCCTGATCGACCTGCTGTCGCGCGAGTCGAAGGACGAGCTGGCCGACGCCGGTGCCTGGGCGGAGCGGCTCCGCGGGTAGCGGGCAGGGACCTTGGCGCCGGAACGACGTTGCCGTTCGGGACCACTCGACGTAGGCTCTCCGCCTCGGCGCGCGCCGACCCGCAGGAGGACCCCCGTCATGGCGACCGCCACCGCCGACCGCACCCGCTATCTGCTCGACGAGGACCGCATCCCGCGCGCCTGGTACAACATCAATGCCGATCTTCCGTCGCCTGCGCCGCCGGTCCTCCATCCGGGAACCGGCCAGCCGATCGGGCCGGGTGATCTGGCCCCGCTCTTCCCGATGGAGCTGATCAAGCAGGTCGTCAGCCAGGACCGCGAGATCGAGATCCCGGATCCTGTCCGCAACGCCTACGCGCTCTACCGGCCATCGCCGCTCCACCGCGCCCGCCGGCTCGAGAAGATCCTCGATACGCCGGCCCACATCTACTACAAGTACGAAGGCGGCAGCCCGTCGGGCAGCCACAAGCCGAACACCGCGCTTGCCCAGGCGTTCTACAACAAGAACGAGGGCGTCACCCGCCTGGCGACCGAGACGGGAGCCGGCCAGTGGGGGAGCGCCCTGGCGTTCGCCGGCGCGATGTTCGAGCTCGAGATCAAGGTCTTCATGGTCCGCGCCAGCTACGACCAGAAGCCGTATCGCCGGATCCTGATGGAGACCTACGGCGCGGACGTGGTCGCCAGCCCGAGCCTCGACACGAAGTACGGCGCGTCGGTCCTGGCCGAGAACCCCGACCACACGGGCTCGCTCGGTGTCGCGATCAGCGAGGCGATCGAGGACACGGTCACCCATCCCGGGACGAAGTACTCGCTCGGGTCGGTGTTCGACTTCGTCCTCCTCCACCAGACCGTCATCGGTCTCGAGTCGATCGAGCAGATGGGGTTGGCGGGGGAGGAGCCCGACGTGATCATCGGCTGCGCGGGCGGCGGCTCGAACTTCGCCGGCCTGACCTTCCCGTGGCTCGGTCGCACGTTCCGTGACGGCGCGTCGTACCGGATCATCGCCGCCGAGCCCGAGGCGGCGCCGTCGCTGACCAGGGGTGTGTACGCCTACGACTTCGGCGACACCGCGAAGATGACGCCGCTCGTGAAGATGCACACCCTCGGCTCGGACTTCATCCCCGAGCCGATCCATGCCGGCGGCCTCCGCTACCACGGGATGTCGCCGCTGGTGTCACATCTGAAGCAACTTGGCTCGATCGAGGCGAAGAGCGTCCACCAGCTCGCCTGCTTCGAGGCCGGCGTC
>DASUPH010000120.1:0-4890 GCA_036276275.1 Candidatus Limnocylindrales bacterium | reverse complement strand
CCGATGACCGCGATCGAGGTGATCGCGAAGTACGCGACCGGGCTCCACAGGTACGGCAGGCCGAGGATGAACGCCCCGATGGCGGCCAGCCAGATCGAGTTCGTTGGGGTCCGCGTCCGCGGATTGATCCGGTGCCAGAAGTTGCTGGCGGGGACCGCTCCGTCGCGGGCGAACGCATAGATCATCCGCGAGTTCGCCGTGACCGAGGACATGCCGCAGAAGAACTGGGCGCCGATGACGAGGAACAGGATGATCATGCCGCCAGCCTGCCCGACGGCGTCGATCCAGATCTGGGCCGGCGGGACGAGCGCGCCGAACGCGTGGTCATAGCCGTTGACGGTCGAGACCGCGCCGGTCGAGTCCGTGACCTGGAAGGCGTTGTCCGGGGTGATGCCGATGTTCATCGCGACGAGGAGGATGAAGCCCGCGATCACCGAGACGACCACCGAGTAGATGATCCCCTTGGGCGCCGACCGCGCCGCGTCGTGGGTCTCCTCGGACATGTGCGCAGACGCGTCGTACCCCGTGAGGGTGTACTGCGCATTGAGCAGTCCGATGAGCATCACGTACAGGGGGATGCCTGCCAGCAATGGACCAGGCCACGGCGCCTCGGGCGTGCTGCCGGTCCGGTCGACGAAGGTCGTGAAGACGGACCCGATATCGGTCCGCGTGTGCTGATTCAGGACGACCGTCACGAGGACGATCGCGGCGACGCCGACGAGGTGCCACCAGACCGACAGGTCGTTGAGGAGCGCGACGATCCGGATGCCGAACGTGTTCAGCAGGGCGTGGATCGCGAGCACGACCCCGTAGACGAGGATCAGGTAGGGGGGATCGAGCGGGTAGCCGAACATGTAGTTCAGGAAGGCCTGGGTGAACAGTGACAGGCCGAAGTCGATGCCGGCCGTGACGGCGACCTGGCCGATCAGGTTGAACCAGCCGACGAACCACGACCAGCGGGCACCGTTCGCGCCGGCCTCGTCGGCGAGCTTGGCGGCCCAGTAGTACAGACCGCCGGCCGTCGGGTAGCTCGACGCCACCTCGGCCATCCCCAGCGCGACCAGGATGACGAACCCACCGACGACGAGCCAGCCGAGCGTCATCACGCCGGGGCCGCCGGCGAGCATCCCGAACTTGAACAGCGTGAGGCAGCCCGACAGGATCGAGATGATCGTGAACGAGACCGCGAAGTTGGAGAACGTCCGCATCCCGCGGCGCAGCTCCTGGGCGTACCCCATTGAGTGCAGTTGCTCGGTGTCCGAACCAGCCATCCCATCTCCTCCATCGATCCCACGTGACGGTTTCGCCGGGACGCGAGGACTCCCCGCGGCGAACAATAGGCGTCGAGGATCGGCAGATACAAGAGCCGGGGGCGTTCGAGGGCAGACGGACCGCAGGGTGGGCCGGGATCCGGAGGTGGGCGATGGGCGACCGACTGGCGGGCAAGGTGGCGATCGTGACCGGCGCTGGCTCCGGGATCGGCCGGGCGACCGCGATCCGGTTCGCCCAGGAAGGTGCCCGGGTGACCTGCGTCGACATCGGTGGCGATGCCGTCGCGGAGACCGCGGCCGGGATCGGGGATTCGGCGTTCGCCGTCGCCGCGGACGTCTCGGACCCGCGCCAGGTCCAGGCCTACACCGACGCCACGGTCGATCGCTGGGGCGGCCTCCATGTCGTCTTCAACAACGCCGGGGTGAACATCCCGGGCGTCTTCCATGAGGTCCCCGACGAGGTGATCGATCGGACCCTCGACGTCAACGTGAAGGGCTGCATCTATGGCTGCCGGTACGCGATCCCGCACATGCTCCGCGGCGGCGGCGGCTCGCTGATCAACACGAGCTCGGTCAACGGCCTCGTCGCCGAGCCGTTCCTGGCGATCTACGCCACCTCGAAGGGCGCGATCGTCATGCTCAGCAAGGGGATCGCCCTCGACTACGCGAAGCAGGGCATCCGCTGCAACGCGATCGCCCCCGGCTGGGTCGACACGCCGATCAACTACGCCCATGCGGAGATGCTCGGCGGGCTCCGCGAGGTCTATGCGACGATCGACTCGTTCCAGCCGATCGGCCGTCCCGGCGAGCCGCGGGAGATCGCCAACGTCGCCCTCTTCCTCGCCTCGGACGAGTCGTCGTTCGTCACCGGCAGCGTCCTCGTCGCCGACGGCGGGATGACCGCGAAGTAGGGTTCTGGCCCAGGCCAGCGCAACGGCCGCCCGGCGGCCCGGAGGGTTCCCATGACCACGGCGACCCACGGCGATCACGGCTCTCACGGCGGTGGCGACCCGACCAACCCCCGGCTCCAGGAGCTCCAGGCGATGGTCCGCGACGGGCGGATCGACACCCTGATCGTCGCGATCACCGACATGCAGGGCCGCCTGATGGGCAAGCGCGTCCAGGCCCAGGCGTTCCTCAACGGGGTCATCGACCACGGCGCCCACTTCTGCACGTACCTCCTCGGCACGGACATGGAGATGAACACGCCCGAGGGCTTCGCCCTGATGAACTGGGAGACGGGCTATGGCGACTGGATCGCGGAGCCGGTCTGGGACACCCTCCGCGTCCTGCCCTGGCTCGAGAAGACGGCCCTCGTCCTCTCGGACACGTTCACCGACGAGGATCATCAGGAGATCCCCGTCTCGCCCCGGACGATCCTCAAGCGCCAGGTCGCCCGCGCCCTCGAGCACGGCCTCACCGTCAAGGCCGGCTCGGAGTTCGAGTACTACGTGCTCAAGGAGTCGTGGGAGGAATCGGCGAAGCTGGGTTGGGGGATCCCGCAGCGGTTCGGCTACTACAACGAGGACTACCACCTCCTCCAGGCGACGAAGGCCGAGCCACTCCATCGGCTCCTGCGCAACCAGATGACGGAGGCGCGGGTCCCGATCGAGTTCAGCAAGGGCGAGGCGGCACCCGGCCAGCACGAGGTCAACATCCGCTACGACCACGTCCTCGAGTCGGCCGACCGGAGCGTGATCTTCAAGCACGGCGCGAAGGAGATCGCGTATCTCAACGGCTGGGGGATCACGTTCATGTCGAAGCCCGACCACACCTGGACGGGCTCGTCGGGCCATCTCCACATGAGCATCTGGGACAAGGACGGCGAGAAGCCGCTGACCCACGAACGTGGATCCAAGCTGCCGTACGGCATGAGTCGCCAGTTCAGCCAGTTCGTCGCCGGGATGATGGCCCTCAGCCGGGAGCTGGCGATCTTCATCGCCCCGAACATCAACAGCTACAAGCGCTATGCGTCGCTGTCATGGGCGCCGGTCAACATCGTCTGGGGCCGCGACAACCGGACCACCGGCTTCCGGCTCGTCGGCAACGGCCCGGCCCTCCATGTCGAAGACCGCTTCCCGGGCGGCGACATGAACGCCTACCTGACCTACGCGGCGATGATCGGAGCCGGGCTCCTCGGGATCGACCGGAAGCTGAAGCTCGTCGACGAGTTCAAGGGCAACGGCTACATCGCCAAGGGCGTGCCGCGGATGCCGCGGGCCCTGTACGAGGCGATCGCCGAACTGGAGAAGAGCGAGGCCGCGGTCGAGATCTTCGGCCAGGACGTCGTCGACCACTACCTCAACGCCGCCCGCGTGGAGCAGGAGACCTACGACGCGATGGTCCACAACTGGGAGCGCGAGCGCTACCTCGAGCGGAGCTAGCTTCCGACGTAGTTGAAGCCCCAGATCGCGACCATCCCGTAGGCGAACGCGGCGATCCCGAGCGCGCCCGCGACCACGGCCCACCGTCCGAGCCCGTCGCGGAAGACCGTCGCCAGGACCAGCCACAGGACCGGCAGCCCATCGACGATGAACCGATAACCGAACTGGGCATAGCCGGTCCCGCCGTGGATCAGGTCCACGAGCAGGATGAGCGCCGCGGAGACGAGCGCGTACGCGACGAGCGGGTTGCGGAACCGCGCCCGGGCCAGCCAGACGAGCAGGGGCGTCGTGAAGGTCACGGCCTGGCCGGCCCAGGTCGGATGGAGCCACGGGAACTCCCCGACGATGTCCCAGGGCTTGCCGAGCATCGCCCACAACCCGCCGGGCAGGTAGAGCGGCGACACGATCCCGTGGCTGTACCACGGCTCCTCGAGGACGGAGTGGCCGTCGCGTGACGTGATCAGCCCGTAGCCGAACTCGATCGGCGAACGGAAGCGTGCGTAGTTGTAGACCGCGATCATCAGCGCCGGGCCGGCCAGGCCGAACCCGATCTCGACGACACGCGAGAGCTGGCGGGCGCTCGGCCGCCCGATCCGCGTCGGCAGCCCGACATACAACCCGACCACGAGCGGCAGGGCGAAAACGAGCGGCAGCCGACAGCCGATCGCGGCGCCCAGGAGCAGTCCGGCCAGGATCGGCGCCCGGCGGGCGAGCGCCAGCCGGAGGGTCGCCAGCAGGAGCGTCGCGGCCAGGGTCTCGGCGAAGAGGTGCGTCCCGCCGACCGCGGACGCCCAGAAGACCTCCGATCCGACCGCCCAGGCAACCGTCAACGCGAGAGCGGATCGGAGGTTGAGGCCGAGCTGGCGGAGCATGCCCCACATCAGCCAGACGCCGATCCCTCCGGCGATCGCCGCCGTCAGGTTCGTGTCGAACGTCTGCCCGAACACCGCGACGAACGGCAGGAGGACGACGGCCGGGACCGGCGGGAACGGCACGAACCAGCCGCCGCGGTAGAGGGCAAGTTCGACCCACGTGTAGTGCATCGGGTCGAGGCTCACGCGCCCATGGAGCATCGCGTCGGCGAGCGGGATGTAGGCGTCGGTGCCGGCCTGGGTCGGGCCCACCCACCAGTAGAGCCCGAACGCGCCGAGCCCCAAGGCGAGGCCGACCAACCGGCGAACGGCGACCTGGTGAGCCGTCCACGCACGGCGCCATCGGCCGTCGCCAATGGCGCC
>DASUPH010000119.1:0-8161 GCA_036276275.1 Candidatus Limnocylindrales bacterium | reverse complement strand
GCGCTGATCCTCGACGGGCCGGTCGACCTGACCCGATCGGCCAACGAGTTCTGGGCCGACGCTGCGCATGCGTTCGACACCGTCCTGACCCGCACGCTCGAGGCCTGCGCGAGCGACCGCGACTGCGTCCGTGACGTCGCCCAGCCGGTCCGTGCCTACGACCGTGTCCTTGCCCGTTTCGCGAAGCCGCAGCAGATCGACTACGCCGACGCCGACGGCACCGTCCGCTCGCACACGGCCCAGGCTGCCGGCATCGAGTCGGTTGTCGACACCCTCCTCTACGACCCGTCGGGACGCGAGCTGATCCAGCGGGCCGTCGCAGCATCGGCCAACGGCGACGACGTTCCATTCGGTCGCTTGCTCGACCTCCTCGGCTCCGGCAACGGACCGGGCGTGTCGTCCTTCGCCTATCACGCGGTGACGTGCGCCGACTATCGCGTCTCCCCGACGAGCGATCCGCGCGACGTCGGCGCGGTCCTCGAGTTCGCCCGCCATGCGGGGATCTCCGGGATTCGAACGGACGAGATCTTCGACACCCAGTACCCGTGTCTCTTCTGGCCGTACCAACCGCCGACGGGCGCCCGGCCGGCCGCGCTGACCACGACGCCGTTTCCGGTGTTCGTCCTCGCCGCCACGGGCGATCCGATCACGCCGGTGGCCCAGGCCCGGGCGATCGCCTCGCGGCTGAGCGACGGCTATCTCGTCGTCACCGACGGTGGACCGCATGTGACATTCGGGCGCGGCGAGGGCTGCGTTGATGGTCCGGTCGTCGCCCTCCTGCTCGAGAACCGTCGCCCCGTCGAGCGCTCGATCAGCTGTCCCGGCCACATCGCCGACGAATACGTGGCGCTGACCGCGGACGATGTGTCCGGCTACCACGATGCCCTCGACGCAATGATCGCGGCCGAGACGGAGCTGTTCGCCGACCCGGAGTACGTCTTCTGGGATGGCGTCAGCGACCTCCAGGTCGGTTGCCGGGCGGGCGGCTTCTTCGTGCTGACGTCGCTGACGGCGGGCAACAACTTGAGACTTGCCCAATGCGCCTTCGTCAGCGGGCTGCCGCTGACGGGGATCGGCTCCTACGACTTCGGCAGCGGCGACGTGTCGTGGACGGTCACGTTCCCGGACGGCAAGCTGGCGTACCAGGCATCTGGCTCGAGGCGGCACGCGAGCGGGACCTGGAAGGGCCAGCCGGTCGACATCTCGGACTGACGGATCATCCGTCGCGCTCGACGGCGGCGAACGCCTCGGCAAGGTCGATCCGGCCGTCGTAGAGGGCGCGTCCAACGATCGCGCCGGCGCAGCCGAGCGAACGGGTTGCCAGCAGGTCGGCGATCGTCGCGACGCCGCCCGACGCGATGACGGCAGCATCGGTCAGGGCGAGCAGCCGTTCGAGCAGGGCGAGGTCGGGCCCGCCGAGCAGCCCGTCCCGGTCGATCGCGGTCACGACGAAGGTCGCCACGCCGGCGCCGGCGAGCTTCTCGACCGCCGCTTCGACCGGCTCGCCGGCCGCGCCCGGAACCCAGCCGTGGCCGAGCGCGAGACCGTCGCGAACGTCGAGCGCGATGGCGATCCGATCGGCGCCGTGCCGCTGGATCGACCGCCGGACCAGGCCCGGATCGATCAGCGCGGCCGTGCCGAGCACGACGCGGTCCGCACCGGCCGCAAGCGTCTCCGCCAGCGTGGCCATCGTCCGGATCCCGCCGCCGACCTGGAGCCGGGTCGTTCGCGGCAGCTCCCGGCGGATGGCGGCGATCGAACCGACCTGCCGCCGCTCCCCCGCCCGGGCTCCATCGAGGTCGACGACGTGGACCCAGCCGGCGCCGGAAGTTCCGAACGCTGCAGCGATCGCGGCCGGCTCGTTCGCGTAGACCTGCTCGCGGTCGAAGTCGCCCTCCTGGAGGCGGACGACGCGGCCGGCCCGGAGGTCGATGGCCGGGATGACATCAAACCGCTTGCGTAGTGACACGCTAGCATAGTAGCATGCTAATACGGTCGCGGTTGACGGCCAGGGGCCCCTGAGTCCAAATGGAGGCATGGATCGTGGCGACGAAGATGACCGAGGACTGGCGGACGGCCGATACCGACGAGCTGATCGCCGCCGTCCTCCGCCTCGAGGCGCCGGATGAGGCGGCGCGCTTCCTGCGGGACCTCTGCACGCTCGGCGAGCTCCGCGACCTGGCCCAGCGCTGGGCCGTGGCGCGCCGACTGGATGGCGGCGAACACTACGCCGCGATCTCGCGCGAGACCGGAGCCAGCACGGCCACGATCACCCGGATCGCCTCGTGGCTGAACCATGGCGAGGGCGGCTACCGAGAGGCCCTCGATCGCCTCGCGGCGGCTCGCAAGACCGGGATCCCCTACCCCGCCGGGCAAGAGTCGTGACGGCCCTCGAAGGGCGTGAACGCCTGCGTCTCGCCATCCCCAACAAGGGCCGCCTGGTCGAACCGACCGTCCAGCTCCTGCGCGACGCGGGGCTCGTCTTCGGGGAGCACGAGCGGAGCCTCGTCGCCCGCGTCCGGAACTTCGATCTGGACATCCTCTTCGTCCGGACCAACGACGTGATCGAGTTCGTCGGGGACGGCGTCGCCGACCTGGGCGTCACCGGCGAGGACCTCCTGGCCGAGACGGGTGCCGAGCTGCCGCGACTCCGCTCCCTCGGCTACGGCCACTGCCGCCTCGCCGCCGCGGTTCCGACCGACAGCCCCCATCGGGCGATCGCCGATCTCGCCGGCCTGCGTGTCGCCACCGCCCACCCCCAGGCCACCCGCCGATTCTTCGCGGCCGAGGGGATCACGGTCGACGTGATCCCGATCTCGGGCGCCGTCGAGGTCGCCCCCCGCCTCGGTCTGGCCGAGGCGATCGTCGATCTGGTCTCGACCGGGTCCACGCTCGTGATGAACGGCCTGCGCCCGATCGCCGACGTCCTCGCGTCCGAGGCGATCCTCGTCGCCAACCCCACCGCCCAGCGGCAGCGCGCGGGGGAGATCGAATCCGTCGACACGATGCTGAGCGCCGTGATCGCCGCCCGCGGTCGGAAGTACCTGATGATGAACGCGCCCGCCGCCCGACTCCGCGATCTCGAGGCGCTCCTGCCCGGGCTCGAATCGCCGTCCGTGATCCCCCTCGCCCACGAGGGGATGATCGCGATCCACTCGGTCGTCGGGGCCGATGACGTCTGGAGCCTCCTGCCCCGGCTCAAGGCCGCCGGCGCCTCGGGCATCCTCGTCCTCCCCATTGAGAAGATCGTCCCGTGACCGCGATCCCGGCGAACGCCGCTCCCACGGCAGCGGCGCCCCGACTCCGCCGTCTCGACCTGGCGTCGACGGCCGCTGCGGACCTCGCCGAGCGCGCAACGCTGTGTCGCCGCGGGGCCGTACCGGATGAAGCGGTCCGAACGGCGGCGCGGGCGATCCTGGACGACGTCCGCGCCGGGGGTTCGGCGGGGGTCGTCGACGCCAACCGGCGCTTCGGTGGCGCGCTGGCCGGCGGCCGGCTCGTCGTCGAGGGATCGGAGCTGCGCTCGGCCCGCGATCGGCTCTCCCGCGAGGATCGCACGGCGCTCGACCAGGCGATCGAGAACGTGCGGCGCTTCGCCGAACCGCAGCGACCCGCGACGACCCGGACGGCGATCCTGGAGGGCATCGAGATCGAGCGTCGCTGGCGTCCGCTCGGTCGGGTCGGCTGCTATGTCCCCGGCGGCTCCGCGCCGTATCCCTCGTCGCTCGTCATGACGGTCGTTCCCGCCCGCGTTGCCGGCGTCGAGTCGATCGTCGTCGCCTCGCCCGCCGGCGTCGATGGTGTCGTCCATCCGGTCCTGCTCGGCGCGGCGGGCCTGCTCGAGGTCGACGCCCTCCTCGTGGCCGGTGGCGCCCAGGCGATCGGCGCCTTTGCCTTCGGGCTGCCCGAGGGCGTCCCCGGTGCGCCGTTCCTCCCCGTCGATCGGATCGTCGGTCCCGGCAACGCCTGGGTCACGGCCGCCAAGGTCGAGGTGGCGGGCATCGTCGGGATCGACCTGCCGGCGGGTCCGTCCGAGGGAATGGTCCTCGCCGACGACCGCGCCGACCCGGTCCTCGTCGCCGCCGATCTCGTCACCCAGGCCGAGCATGGCCCCGACTCGCCGGCCATCCTCGTGACGACGAGCGCCACCCTGGCGGACGCCATCGAGGACGAGATCGGGCGGCTCCTGCCTCGCCTCGAGCGGCGGGAGATCCTGGCCCGGGCCCTGGCGATCCACGGCCGAATCGCCATCGCGCCCGATCTCGCGACCGCGATCGCCTTCGTCGACGCCTACGCCCCCGAGCATCTCTCGATCGACGTCCGCGATCCCGAGGCCGCGGCCGAGCGGATCCGCCATGCCGGATCGATCTTCGTCGGCCCGTGGGCCCCCGAGTCGGCCGGCGACTATGCGACCGGCGCCAACCACGTGCTGCCGACCGGCGGGCTCGCGCGGGCCTGCGATCCCCTCGGCGTCGAGGCATTCGGCCGGTTCACCCAGGTCCAGCGGGTCGACGAACGCGGTCTCGGCGCGATCCGGGCGACCGTCGAGCGACTCGCGACCGTGGAGGGCCTGACGGCTCACCGGAACGCCGTCGCGACCCGCTTCCGCGACCGATGAGCCTCCGGTGAGCGCCCGATGAGCCCCACGCCCGCGACCACGAGCCTGCCGACCCAGCCGGCGAGCTACAGCTGGGAGGCGACCGACGAGGAAGTCGCGGCGCGCTACGGCGTGCCGATCGAGAGCATCCTCCGGTTCGACCTGAACACCTCGCCCGCTCCGCCGGAGATCGCCGGCCGGATCCTCGCCCGGGGCGCGTTCGATGGGCCGCTCTCCGAATACCCGCCCTCGGACTACCGGCGCCTGGTGGAGACCGCGGCGCGCGTGTACGGCGTTGCCACCGACGAGCTGCTCGTCGGGGCGGGCGCCGACGAGATCCTCGACCTCATCGGCAAGGCCTTCCTGCCACCGGGCGGCCGGGCCGTGATCCCCGCCCCGAGCTACGCGATGTACCGGGTCGTGACCGAGCAGCGCGGAGCCGCAGCCGTGCTCGTGCCACGCCTCGGGCCGGAGGCGGGCTGGGCCTTCGACGAGGCGCCCGTCCGTGCGGCGGCCTCGACCGCCGACCTGGTCTGGCTGTGCAGCCCCAACAACCCGACGGCGCTGCCGGAGCCCGAGGGCGCGATCGCCCGGCTCCTGGTCGCGATCGCCGCCGATGCGACTGCCACCGACCGATCGCCGGCGATCGTCGCCCTCGACGAGGCATACGCAGAGTTCGCCGGTCACTCCCTCCTGGATCTGCGATTCGAGCATCCGAACCTCGTGGTCGTCCGGACCGCGAGCAAGGCGTACGGGCTCGCTGGGTTGCGAGTCGGGTTCGCGATCGCCCGGCCCGAGACGATCGCCCGGATCGCCCCGTACCGGCCCCCGGGCTCGGTCTCGACCGTCAGCGTGACCGTCGTCACCGAAGCCCTCGCGGATCCGGCCGGGATGGCGGCGAACGTCGCCCGGGTCGACGCCGAGCGGGATCGACTGGCCGCTGGATTGCGGGACGTGGGCTGGAACGTCGGACCATCGGTCACGAACTTCCTGCTCGTCGACCTCGGGACGCCGGAACGGGCGGCGGCGGTGGCGACGGGGATGCTCCAGCGCGGCCTCGTGCCCAGGACGTTCCCGGCCGGCCATCCCCTGGCCCAGTTCTTGCGGTTGACGATCCGTGACCGGGCCGGCAACGACCGCCTGATCGCCGCGGCCGGGGAGATCGGCCGATGACCGCGCCGCTCGGCTCGCTCGTCGTGGAGGAGCGGGACGGCCGTCGGGTCACGGTCCGGCGCACGACGCGCGAGACGGAGATCAGGCTCAGCCTCGACCTCGATGGCTCGGGCACGGCCGCGATCGCGACGGGCGTCGGCTTCTATGACCACCTGCTCGGCTCGCTCGCCCATCACGGCCTGTTCGACCTGGAGATCGCGGCCCGCGGCGATCTCGAGATCGACGACCACCATACGGTCGAGGATGTCGCGCTCGTGCTCGGAGCGGCCGTCGCCGAGGCGCTCGGCGACCGGACGGGGATCAGTCGATTCGGCGACTCCAGCGTTCCGATGGACGAATCGGTGGCGACCGCGATCATCGACGTCGGCGGTCGGCCCTACGCGGTCATCGACCTGCCGTTCCGTGGTGAACGAGCCGGCGCGCTCAGCCTCCAGCTCGTCGAGCATGCCCTCGAGGCGTTCGCGCGAACCGCGGGGGCGACCCTCCATGTCCGCGGCAGCGGCCGCAACGACCACCACCTGGCCGAGGCCGCGTTCAAGGCGCTCGGCCGGGCGCTCCGCGCCGCCTGCGAGCCGGACCCGCGACGGCGGGGAGTGGCCTCGACCAAGGGCAGCGCGTGACCGGCGCGATGTTGCCGGTCCGTCCGACGGGCGCGGCGGCGCGGATCGCGGTCGTCGACTACGGCGCGAGCAACCTCGTCAGCATCGACCAGGCGCTGACCCGGGTCGGTGCCGTGGTCACCGTCGTCCGCGAGCCGGACGCGATCGGCGACGCGGACGCGATGCTCGTGCCGGGCGTCGGCGCGGCGGGGCCGGCGATGGAGCGGCTGGCGCGGCGCGGCCTCGTCGACCCGATCCGCGACTGGATCGCCGCGGACCGGCCCTTTCTCGGGATCTGCCTGGGAATGCAGCTCCTCTTCGACGGCAGCGACGAGGACGGCACCACCACGCTCGGCGCGATCCCCGGCCGGACGATCCGCCTGGCCGATGCCCCGACGCTCCCCCACATCGGCTGGAACCAGGTCGAACGCCTCCGACCGCATCCGCTCTTCGAGGGGATCGCGCCCGACGCGGACTTCTACTTCGTCCATTCGTACGCCGGAGCCCCGACCGAGGATGCCGGCGCCACCGAGCCGATCGCCCTGGCCCGCACGACCCACGGTGGCTCGTTCGTGTCCGCCGTCGCCCGCGGCCCGCTGATCGGTCTCCAGTTCCACCCGGAGCGGAGCGGCCGCGACGGCCTGCGCTTGCTGGCGAACTACGTCGAGCTCGTCCGCTCGGGAGCCTGGCCGTCCGGCGAAGGGGCCGCGGCCGGGGCACCCCCGGCGGCCGACGCCGCGGCCGCCGTCTGATGCTCCGCCGCCGGGTGATCCCGTGTCTCGACGTGGCCAACGGCCGGGTCGTCAAGGGGACGCGCTTCGTCGACCTCGTCGACGAGGGCGACCCGCCCGAGCTCGCCGAGCGCTACGCCGCCGAGGGCGCCGACGAGATCGTCTACCTCGATATCTCGGCCGCGCCCGAGGGACGCGGGACGCTCCTCGACATCGTCGAGCGGACGGCCCGCCGGGCGTTCCTGCCGCTGACCGTCGGGGGCGGCGTCCGCAGCGTCGACGACATGCGCGACGTCCTCCGGGCCGGTGCCGACAAGGTCGCGCTCAACACGGCGGCGGTCGGCGACCCGACCCTCCTCGCGGCCTGCGCCCGCCGGTTCGGCCGTCAGGCGGTCGTCGTCGCGATCGACGCCCGGCGGAACCCGGCCGGTCGGTGGGACGTCGTCGTTCGCGGCGGCCGGGAATCGACGGGGCTCGATGCGGTCGCCTGGGCCGAGCGCGCGGTCGAGCTCGGGGCTGGCGAGCTCCTCGTCACCTCGATCGACCGCGACGGGACGAGGAGCGGCTTCGATACGGATCTCCTCCGGGCGATCGCCGATCGGGTAGGCGTCCCGGTCATCGCATCGGGGGGCGCGGGTGGCCCCGACGACTTCGTCCGCGCCGTCGTCGACGGGGGTGCAGATGCCGTCCTCGCGGCGTCGATCTTCCATCGCCGGATCCACTCGATCGCCGCCGTGAAGGAGGCGATGGCCGCGGCCGGTCTGCCGGTCCGGCGCGTGCCGGAGGCCGTCGCATGACGTCCGGCGCCGTGTCGAGTCGCGTCGAGCCGGTCTGGGGCCCGGCCGGGCTGGTCCCCGCGATCGTCCAGGACGCCGGCGACGGCCGCGTCCTGATGCTCGCCTGGATGGACGCCGAGGCGCTCGATGCAACGCTCGAGACGGGCGAGGTCCACTTCCACTCCCGGTCGCGGGACCGGCTCTGGCGGAAGGGCGAGACATCAGGCCACGTCCTGCAGCTCCGCGAGCTGAGCCTAGACTGCGACGGCGACGCGCTCCTCGTCC